>JAAETT010000044.1 GCA_024228115.1 bacterium | reverse complement strand
GGAATTCGCGCTTCTGGCGACACGTAGCTGAACATCGCAGACTGGTCGTGATCGGTTCCGCGCATCTCTCACCCCCTGATCATGCGTGTACCAACCGATTGACGGACCCGCACGGGGTTTTTCCGCAGCCTGCTAGTACTCGATGGCCAACTTGCTGCCTCGCATGACGACGGAGAAGCGGTGGCAAGGGTCGGTATGCCAGGTCGTGGCCTCGCCCGGCTCCAGGATCTGACGCCGCGCCACGTAGTGGCCGCGTCGAGAGAGGTTCTCATCGGACATCGATCGCCCAACCATACCCGCCGAGCCCTGGGCTGTGCCACAAGCGCGAGATCGCCAGCGCTCCGGCTACCGCAACGAGCGGTGTCGACAGGACCGAAGAGCGGAGCCAACACGTCGGGCTCGGGCTCATCGCAAAGATCGCCGCCGGGGGGTGGCCCGACCGCCTGCGAATGCGTGGCCACTTCTACCTTGGCGGTGCGGAACAAACGCGAGAAGCGGGGCGGAAGCTCCGGGCTCCACCCCGCTTTTCACTCAGAGGTCTGCAGTCAGGAACGTCTTCGCTGCTGGGTCCCCGCAGCGGCCAGGCCGACGAGGCCCGTGCCCAGCAAAGCCAGGGTGCCAGGCTCGGGAACGTTGATCGGCGTTGCGAAGGTCATGACGACCCGGCGATTGCCGCCGCGAAACCTGAACTCGTGATCGTTGCCGATCAGCGTACCGCTGAACCGCTTCCGTCGGCCATTTCGCTTGACGATCAGGACACTGACGTCGGTTTCGGTTGCGGAACCGATCGATGCGAGACCGCTCGCGCCCGCCACTGAAACAGAGAACGCCGCCCGGCCTCGCCTCTGCCTCGCTCTGAACACGATGGTGTTCTCGTCGACCTGGGTCACGCTCGCTCGCCTCGCGCTGTGCACATCGATACTCAAGGCCTGAGCACTGCCCGCCAGCAGCAGTACAGCAGCCAACGACACTCCGCCCAACTTCATCATCATCCGCATTGAACCCTCCAGCCGCGCAACCGCGGGGTGAAAATCGGTATCAATGCGTGGTTCGGGAACGGGCTTTGTGTCACCGCGGCCGGAGAATTCGAATTTCAGTCGATCCCCAGGGGGATGCGGCTTCAGGGCTGCATTGGCCGAGTGCGTTCGCATCCATGCCAGGGATGGCGCGAGGCACCCGTTTCCAGGGGCCTGGGCCGCTCTAGCGATGGTGGCTAGTGGCCGGCCTGTAGACGCTCACTCAGAAGCGTAGAAATCTGATCATTTGGCCGGGGGGCGACGCAGCCCGCCGTTCCGGATTCCGATTCAGATCTTCCGGGTCGAAAGGTCCTTGACCCAGGGCGAACGCCCTCCCGGCTCGACCG
>JAAETT010000043.1 GCA_024228115.1 bacterium | reverse complement strand
GGCTTCCAGGGCAACCCCGGCTCACACCCGATCCGGAGCCTTCGCGGTCCCGGGCGCCCCAGACCCTACTCACCGCAACAATTCAACCGAGAATCCCACGCTACGCGGCCGATCTCGCTTCTACCGCGCAGACTCCTAGACGAGGAGTGGAACGAAGCTGGCGATCCCGATTTTCCGGGGATTCCGCTCGATACGCCCGTGCGGCGCGAGATAAGCCGCATCGTGCTCGCAATGGACCGGGTGCCCCCCGAGGCCGAGGCCCTCTACATGAATCTCCCTGTGCACTCCAGGGTACAGGTGTTGGATCGGAACGAGCTGTGGCTGCTGGGCTTCGTGGTGGGAGAGCTCGAGCGCGCAAGAGCGCTGAGCGAACACCAGGCGGAAGCAGCGCTCCGGGACGGGCGATTGTTCGAGGCGGCATTAGGCCTCTCCTATCTGGCCCAGATCGAGGTAGCGCTGGGCGACTTCGACGGCGCGCAGGAGCACTCCCGGGCCGCGTTCGATCTAGGGGAGCGCGTTGGAGCGAACTCCACCTTCTTCCTGAACGCGATGGCCGCTCCGAGCGACCTGGCGCGCGCGAGAGACGAGGGGATCGAAGCGCTCGTTCCGATTGGGGAGACCAACCTGCGAACCCATGCGCCTGATCACGCCTACGGCAGGGCAATCGTTCAGGCGTTCCTGGCTCTTGCCTATGCGCGCACCGGAGGCGACCCGGAAGCCGTCCTGTGCGCAGCGCGCACGGTACTCCCGGCGGTGCGACAGGCGCCGGGTTGGTCTCAGAACTACACGCAGCTTCTGGATCTCGTGTGCGAGGCCTGCTGGCGAGTGGAGCGGCCTGATCTCGTCGACGTTCTGGAGCCGAATCTCCGATCGAAGGTCCTCGAGCCGGACTTCAGGCGGGCCAATACCGATGCGCGGCTGTCCATGGCACGACTCGCAGCGCTCTCGAAGCGTTTCGACGAAGCCACGGAGTGGTTCGCGGCGTCCCGTCGAGTCCTCGGGGCGCAGGGTGCCCGTCCGTTGCGCGCCATCGCCGATTTCGAGGAGGCGTTGATGTACCTCCGCCGCGATGGGGTCGCGGATCGAACGCGCGCCCGCCCGCTCCTCGATTCGGCGCTTCGCCGCTTCGATTCGATCGGGATGCCCGGCTGGCGACGGCGCGCAGTAGACCTGCTCGCGACCCTCGAGTAAGTCGAGGGCAGTCCGTACATCGCGCGAGCTTCGAATCCGCGGATCGTGCGGCCGCGGGCTTGGACGCCGACTTCGACCAGGCGGCGTGCCTCGGCACTCTGCGCAGCTGATCGCCTACCGGTGGACGCCCGGAGCGAGGTGGGCGAAGAGCACCGCCTCCGACGACATCTCCGGCTTGCGGCCCGCACCCTCTCCCTTGGCGGCCGCCGAGTCCAGAAACAGCTCGTAGACGGTGTTGAGCACCACGTCCACCGCCTTGGGTGCGGCCGCGTCGAAGACGCGGGGGCCGAGGGACGTGCGCATGAGGATCTCGCCGAATCCGTGCCGGGCCACCGCGACGCAAACGGCCTGGAGCCGGGTCAGATCCCGGATCGCCACCCCGAGGATGGACGGCTCGGATTCGGTTCCGCTCACGGGCAGGCTCCTCCCCGGGCGAGGATGGCGTAGTCGGGGGCGATCTCAAGCGGCCGTCGGCCGATCGGCCTCCGGCGCCCAGGGGCGCTCCGAGGCGTGGCGGAGCATGGGCCGCCACGGCCAGCCGGGGGGTGGATGCGGCGGACCCCTCCTCCCGAGGTCGTGAATCGCGGCGGACCGCCCCGTCGTGGAGTCGGCGCACCCATTCTCTCGCTTACGGCGTGCTCTTTGCCGCAGTCGTCACCCTGCTTCTCGTCCCCAGCCTCTACCTGGTGCTGGAAGATCTGCGAAGGTCGCGATCCCGGCGAGCGGTCGATCCAGAGGCAATTCCGGTGGCTGGCGCCCGCTAGGGCCCGAGTGAACTTCGCGGCGGGAAGCCGCACGCATCTAGCCGTCGGCCTCGATCTCACGCTCGGGGCCGAACGGCCTGAAGGTCAGCACCAATGCGGGCATCAGCAAGAAGTTGGCGATCAGTGCCATCACGATGGTGCCGGCCAACAGAATGCCGAAACTCGCCTGGCTATCCATGTCGGATCGCAACGAAGTCAGGAAGCCGGCCACCAGGACCACCGTGGTGATGACGAGCGCGCGCCCCACGCTCGAAAGCGATGCGGCCAGTGCTTCCCGATAGCGGCCGCGTTCCAGGAACTCGTGGCGATAGCGGGAGACCAGATGGATGCTGTAGTCGACCGCGATCCCGATCGCGACCGGCGCGATCAGCAGCCGGACGTAGTCGAGCGTGATTTCGAACCACCCCATGACGCCCAGCGTGAATGCAACCGGCACCACATTCGGCACCATGGCGAGCATCCCGAGCCGCACCGATCGGAACAGCAGGCAGAGCATGATCGCGATGGCAATGAGCGCCAGCGAAAGGCTGCGGATCTGGCTGGTGGTGATGTAGTCCATCAACTGAATCCAGAGTGATCCGACGCCCGTCAAGGTCGCGGCCGCGTTCTCGATCGGATGGCGCTCCAGGTATCCGGACAGCTCTCGCTCCATCCCTGCCAGGAGGCTGGTGTCGGTCCACTTGCAGCGCAGGTCGAGAGCAGCGCGGGAATAGTCACTCGAGACATAGTCGTCGAGCGCTTCTCCTCCCGACATCTCATACAGGAGCAGGTACTGCGCGACCAACTCCCGGGTTTCGGGAATTGCATAGTAGGCAGGGTCACCGTCGTGGAAGGTCTGGTTGATATCCTTCAGCACGTCGACGATCGAGGTGCTCTTCATCACCAGGCCGTCGTGTCGATCCCCCTCCTCCTGTAGACGCTCGATCTCTCGAAGTACGGCCGGGTCCTTGATCGCTTCCGGCTCCTCCGTCTCGAAGAGGTAGACGTAGCTGTTGGTCCCACCCATCACGCTGTCCGCATAGAGCGCGTCCTGCCGGACCCGGACCTCCTCCGAGAAGTCGTTCAGGAAGTTGGAGTCGACCTGGATCCTGGTGATTCCGGCCAGGGCGATCAGTGTCAGGGCGCACGAGACGACCAGGATCGCCCGACGATGCCGGATGTCGAAGTTCGCGACCGACTTCAGGAAGGCCTGGAAGCGCCGTCCCCCCTTGGCGCGCATCAGCTCCCGCTCGCTGGCCGCGTGCCCCAGTTCGCGCCGACCGAAGGAGAGGAAGACCATCAGCAGGGTGACGGTGAAGAGGAAGGCCGCCACCACTCCCACTGCGCTGTAGACCGCGAAGTGGGAGAGCGTCTTGATCGGTGCTGTCGCCATGGCACCGAAGCCGACAGCCGTGGTGAGGCTGGTGAGGAGGCAAGGGGCACCGACCAGGTAGAGGGTGCGGCGCGCCGCTTCACGGCGGTCCCCGGTTTCGATGCGCAGCGTCCGGAATTCGGAGATGATGTGGACCGAATCCGCCACACCGACCGCGATCAACAGCGTTGGCAGCATTCCGAACATCAGGTCGAGCATCCAGCCGAGGCTCCCGACCAGCGCCACCACGACCAGGATGCTGAGACCTACCACCGCGAGGGGGCCCGCTACCCCGAGTGGGCTCCGAAAGAAATAGAGCAGCAGCACCGCGATGATGACCGCGGTGAGCAGCCCGAGTTCCGCACTTTCGGTGACGCTGATGATGTTGATCTCGGCGTTGAGCGGAACGTCGCCGGAGTGGTAGAAGTGGATTCCCTGGTAGGCGGGCCGCGCCAGGATCTCCTGAATCTTCTGGTAGCTCACCTGGGGGTAGAGATTGTCGAGGCCGTCACCGCCCTCCGGGTCGAGCCGGATCTCGTCGAGCGGATCGATGCTCGAGCGATCCATCTCGATGATGATGCCGGCGTGTCGTCCGTCTCGGCTGGTGAGTGCTCCCACGTAGAGCGGTTTTGCGAGCACCTTCTCCCGGATGGCGAGTAGCTCCTGCTGGGTGGCTGGGAATTCTTCCAGCAGATCGTCGATTTCGATGCCACCCGGAACCGGATCCATGAACTCGACATTGGTGAGGCTGGTGACCTCGTCGATGAAAGGGACTTCCTCCTCCAACGCCTCCGTGAGGTGTGCGATCTTGCGCATGACCTCGAGATTCCAGGCGCCCTCCGCCTGATCGGGTGCGCGGTAGAGGATGTAGGAGACCTCGTCGGATCCGAACTCGTCGCGGTAGTCGAGGTAGGCTGCGTAGGTTGGATCGCCCTGCGCGAAGTACGACTCGAAGCTGTTGTCGAAGCGGACCCCGGAAGCGAGAAACAGCAGGCCCACCGCCGCTACTGCGGATAGAGAAAGGGCCGTCCAGCGGTTGTCGAAGCACCAGCCCCCGATCATCTCGAAGGCCTCGCTCAGGATTTCCACGAGGGTTCTCAAGTGCGAAGGACTCCTTGGGTTAGAAGCTGTACCTGGCGCGCAGGAAGAGGCGGTCGTTTTCACCCACCGAGCCGAATCCAGGTGCCTCGCCCGACTGGAAGAGCAGAACTCCAGCACCCACTTCGAACGCTTCGAAGAGCTCCCAGTCGGCCGACAGGCGCACGAAGCTCCCGTCTTGAAGCTTCTCACCGTTCGCTACTGCCAGTGCGGTGAGTTCCAGCCGATCGTTCAGCAACGTGACGGTCACCCGCAATGCGATCTCGAGCGCGTTCTCCTGCGCCCAGTTCGGGAACCCGCGCAGGCGACTCTCGAAATCGTTGATGTGGCGATTGGCCACCTCGAGGGCGATGACGGTTTCGTCGAATCCGTAGTACTCGACGCCGAGCATCAGGTCGGTCCGCGATTTCTCGGCCGTGTCGATTCGCACGAAGGGTGCGACCTGCTCGAGGGTGTCGAACCGCATCCCATCGAGCCAGGCGAGTTCCCCTTTGAAGAGCCAGGCACCGGCTGTGTAGTTGCCCCCCAATCCGAAGAGGGTGGTCCGGTCATAGCGAAGCTCTGCCTCGAACAACGGAAGCGTCACCGACGCCGGGCCCGGGAGCGACAGCAGGCCGGGTCGCAACGCCACCTGACCCGAGTTGGTGCGGTAGCGCGCCACATGCAGCGAGAAATCCCAACCAGAGAAGATCCCACCGAGAGCGATGCCCCATTCGGGCCGCTCACCGAATCGATCCGGACGTCGGTCCGCGAGGGTGAGCGATCCGGCATCGAGACTGGCGAGGCTACCGGCCGGTAGACCCAACCCGACCTCCAGCGATGTCGTCAGGTCCGACAGGTCGATGGTCGGGTAGAAGTCGTGACCGAATACCGGATTGAGATCGAATCGCAGCTCTGGAATCACCACCAGGCTCAGGTTCCAGTTTCCTTTTTCCCCGAAGTAGGTGTCGAGGCGTGCCGCACCAACCGCGCGCCGCAGATCCTCGAGGTCCGTCAGGCCCGGGTCACGGTTGTCGATGGGGTTCAATACGTCGAGCACTCGGAGGGTGTCGGAGCGGCCCCAATTGATGACCTGGCGACCGAGCTTGAGATCGAGGTTCCGGAGCAGACTTCCCTGCAGGTAGGTTTCCTGCAGCTCGGCGTCCCATTCGTACTCGTCGATGACGTCGTCGCTGAAGTGGTGGCGACCCCGAATCCGGTCGGCCGCGTCGAAGAACCCGTAGCCGGAGACACGCCCCTTCCAGTCCGCCGGGAGATCGAGGTCGAGCTGCAGGCTGAGCTGGTTGCGCAGGGCGGTCAGCCCGTCGTAGCGGGTGCCGGTGTTCGATTCGTGATGGTGGATGCCGTAGGCACCGGTCAGCGCAAAGCTGCCCGTGAGATCCCAGAAGCGCTCCGGATCCGGTTGGGCGGAGGGCTCGACATCCTCCTGCACCGGAGTGTCATCCTCCTCCTCGAATCCCCCCAGCACGTCGTCGAGATCCAGATCGTCTACAGCCCACGCCGAGGTGGGCGGTAGCGAACCGGTCACGAGAAAGAGGGCTAGCGTCAGCAGCCCTTGGGTGAGCTTCACGCGCCTACAGGCCCTTTTCCAGACCCCGAACCGTGAAGAGCTCGTCACCCAGTTCCTGGTTGAAGCGCACCTTGCTGATGAAGAGCTCCGTCTTGTGGAGCGTCTTCTTCCCCTTCTTGGTGGTCATCTGGAGTTCGATCGCAGTCCAGATCCCATCGATCTGCTCCAGCTTCGTCACCTCCATGTATTTGAGCCGGCCGCGCTTCTCGGTCCAGCTCACGGATCGGACCACCATGAAGTTGTCCTGTCGGACGAAGTAGATGGAACGGGAATTCCCGGTCTCTTCGACCTCCTTCTCATTGTTCGGGATCGCCTCGACCTGCCAGGTCATGACCCCGCCGACTTCGACCTCCTTCATGAGTTCGTAGTCGTAGCTGTCGAGTGGGCGGTCGGAGAGGTCGGCGTAGGTGAAGTCCGAGCCCATGAAGCTCCCGCTCTTGTCCCCGCCCGCGATGCGTTTGGTCTTCTGGAGCGCGGGGAGGTAGAGCCACTGGTCGTCGTCGCGCTCGTTCCCATCGTAGTCGTAGGTGAGAAAGCCCGTATCCTTGACGTCGGCTGGCGAGAGGAAGAAGAGCACCTGGTGGGTATCCTCGCCGAAGTCCTTGAAGAAGGATCGCAGGTTCCGTTCGCGCTTCTTCCCCCTCTTGTCGATCAGGACCATGCGCGTGTCCGAGGTGCCGGTGTCGCCGTCGTCGCGGGCGTCGACCCGCTCCATGATGGCCCGGCCGTCGAGTTCTTCGGCTGCCGCGATCGGGCTTGGGACTGCGGACAGTGCAAGCGTCAGGGCCAGGAGACCCCCGAACCAGAACCCGATCATCGAGAATTCCCTCCAGTGGCTTTCATCCTTGCGCCCTTCCCGATTCCTGTCGAGGCCCGACCGGAACCCGACACATCGAACGGCAACTCCGCGATCCGCATGCTTTCGAGGTCGCGCCAGATGCGGACTAATGTCCCACTCGTTCCGTGGCTTCAGCGCCGGAACAGGCGTAGCAGCGGGCGGAGCCGGAGTGGCTTGCCGCGCCCGACCGCATGCCATCCGAGCAGGATCGACCAAGTACCCGTCGCGCTGAGCGCTGAGAGCCAAGCGAGCACCGTGCGCAGGGTGCTCGGTTCGCTGGCGACGAGGATGGCCGTCGCGAGCGTGAGTGCGGCTGCAAAGGCCGCAAGCACGAGCCGACCGCCGAGCTGGTGCAGGAGGTCGGGCACTTCGTCGAGCTCCGGCGTCACTGCGTGGATCTGCAGGTTGCCGGTGGAGAGATCGTGCAGCAGTTGGTCGAGCTGCCCCGGTAGCTCCCTGACGAGGGAGACGGCTCCGCTCGCGTCGCCTAGCAACTCCCGGGCCAAGCCTCCGGGCGAGAGCCTCCGCGCCATCATCTCCTTCAAGTACGGCTGGGAGATGGCGGCCAGGTCCACTTCCGGGTGGAGATGGCGGACGATCCCCTCGACGGTCGCCAGCGCCTTGCTGAGGATGGAGTACTCGGGCGCGAGCTTGATGCGGAAGCGCTGGGCGGCTTCCGCAAAGGCCTCGGCAAATGCGGCGGAGTCCACGTCCGTGAGGCTGGACGCGGTCAGGAAGCGCTCCCGGATGGTCTCGATCTCCCCACGCAGTGCGGCCAGGTCCACGCGCTGGGTGGGCGTGCCCATGCGCAGCAGTACCCGCGCCAGAGTGGCGCTATCGCCGGCGATCGTGGCCAGAACCAGCGTCACCAACTCGTCGCGCTGTGCCTCGCTGAGTTCTCCCACCAGGCCGAAGTCGATCAGGCAGACGGTGCCTTCCGCATTGATCAGGATGTTTCCGCCATGGGGGTCGCCGTGGAAGAGCCCATCCATCATCACCTGCTTGCAGGCCGCGTGCACGATCTCCTCGACGGCGTGTCGTGCAGGTTCACTCCCGGGAGCGAGCTCGCGCAGCGGGCGCCCCTCGAAGAACTGCATGCTGAGCACAGTGCGCGCGCTGAGCTCCGGATGGGGCCGCGGGATCGTCACGTGTCGCTCCGGATCGAGCAGCTGGCGGGCCGCCAGCATGTTGGCGAGCTCGAGCCCGAAGTCGAGCTCGCGGAGCAGCCCCTTCTCGAACTCCTCGACGATCTGCGAGACGCCCATCAGCTGCATCTCGTCGATGCTCGCTTCCAGTACCTGTGCGGACAGGTAGAGGAGATCGAGGTCGCCACGCATCGTGTCCTCGATTCCCGGCCGCTGAACCTTCACCACCACGGCCTCGCCGTCGTGGGTGCGGGCGCGGTGGGCCTGGGCGATCGACGCGGTGGCGAGAGGCGTCTCGTCGAACTCGGCGAAGAGCCGAGCGAGCGGTGCTCCCAGCGCTGCCTCGATCGTTCCGCGCACGTCCTCGAAGCCGAGTACGGGTGCGTTGTCCTGGAGCTGCTTGAGCGCCTCGATCCAGTCGGCGGGGAGCAGGTCGCGCCGCATCGAGAGGATCTGTCCGAGCTTGATGAATGTGGGTCCGAGTCCACCGAGCAGGTCGGCGAAGCGGACCGCTGCCGAGGCGCCCCGGAGCGATGCGTCTCCCTCGGGAGGTGCGGCCGCGTCGAAGACGCGGGGCCCGAGGGACGTGCGCATGAGGATCTCGCCGAAGCCGTGCCGGGCCACGGCCACGCATACGGCCTGGAGCCGGGTCAGATCCCGGATCGCCACCCCGAGGATGGACGGCTCGGCTCCCGTTCCGCTCACACGCTTGCTCCTCCCCGGGCGAGGATGGCGTAGTCGGGGGCGATCTCAAGCGGCCGTCGGCCGATCGGCCTCCGGCGCCCAGGGGCGCTCCGAGGCGTGGCGGAGCATGGGCCGCCACGGCCAGCCGGGGGGTGGATGCGGCGTACCCCTCCTCCCGGGGTCGCGAATCGCGGTGGACCGCCCCGTCGTGGAGTCGGCGCACCCATTCTGGTATGACCTCTCCGCGCCGCGAGCACCCCCCGCCGGAGGGCCCATGAGCCAATCCCCGCCGATCATCTACACCTGGACCGACGAGGCCCCGGCCCTGGCGACCCACGCCTTCCTGCCCATCATCCGGGCATTCGCCGGGGCGACCGGGGTTCCGGTCGAAACACGCGACATCTCGCTGGCGGGTCGCCTGCTGGCCGTCTTCCCGGACCGGCTGAAGCCGGAGCAGCGCGCCCCCGATGGTCTGGCCGAACTCGGTGCATTGGTGAAGACGCCCGAGGCCAACGTCATCAAACTGCCCAACGTCAGTGCCTCGATCCCGCAGATGAAGGCAGCGATCGCCGAGCTCCAGGCCAAGGGCTACGCCCTGCCGAACTACCCGGAGGAGCCGACGACGGACGAGGAACGCGAGATGAAGGCGCGCTACGACAAGGTGAAGGGCAGCGCCGTGAACCCGGTGCTGCGTGAGGGGAACTCGGATCGTCGTGCGCCGAAGGCTGTCAAGGAGTACGCCCGACAGAACCCCCACCGTATGGGGAAGTGGGCGGCTGACTCGAAGACCCACGTCTCGACGATGGAGTCCGGGGACTTCCGGCATAACGAGAAGGCGGTCACGGTCACGGCACCGACGACGGTCCGCATCGAGCACGTCGGTGCCGGTGGAGACACCACCGTGCTGAAGGAGGGGATCGAACTCCTGGCCGGTGAGGTCATGGACGCGACCTTGATGAGCCGGAAGGCCCTCGTCGCGTTCCTGGGCGAGCAGGTCGCGGACGCCAAGAAGAAGGGCGTGCTCTTCTCCCTGCACATGAAGGCGACGATGATGAAGGTCTCGGACCCGATCATCTTCGGTCACGCGGTGCGGGTCTTCTTCGCCGATGTCTTCGAGAAGCACGCGGCGACCCTCGACCAGCTCGGCGTCGACGTGAAGAACGGCTTCGGCGATCTGCTGGAGAAGATCGGCGAGCTCTCCGACGACGAGCGCAAGCCGATCGAGGCCGACATCGAAGCGGCCTACGCCACGGGCCCGGCCCTCGCCATGGTGAACTCGGACAAGGGCATCACCAACCTGCACGTGCCGAGCGACATCATCATCGATGCGTCGATGCCGCCGATGATCCGGGATTCCGGCGGCATGTGGAACCCGGCCGGCGAGCTGCAGGATTGCAAGGCCGTGATTCCGGACAGCAGCTATGCGGGCGTCTACCAGGCTGTCGTCGAGGATTGCCAGGCGAACGGCGCTTACGATCCCGCGACCATGGGCAGCGTTCCGAACGTGGGCTTGATGGCGCAGAAGGCCGAGGAGTACGGCTCCCACGACAAGACCTTCGAGATCGCGGGTGACGGTAGCGTGCGCGTCGTCGGTGCCGGCGGCGAGGTGCTGTTGGAGCACGCGGTCGAGCGCGGCGACATCTGGCGCGCCTGCCAGGTGAAGGATGCTGCGATTCGCGACTGGGTGAAGTTGGCAGTCACCCGAGCCCGGGCCACCGGCGCACCGGCGGTCTTCTGGCTCGATCGCAGCCGCGCCCACGACGCCCAGCTCATCGCGAAGGTCGAGGCCTACCTCCGCGATCACGATACGAGCGGCCTGCAGATCGAGATCCTCTCTCCGGTCGAGGCGACGCGCTTTTCTCTGGAGCGGATCCGCCGCGGTGAGGACACGATCTCGGTCACCGGCAACGTGCTGCGGGATTACCTGACCGACCTCTTTCCGATCCTCGAGATCGGAACCAGCGCCAAGATGCTTTCGATCGTGCCGCTGATGAACGGCGGCGGCCTCTTCGAGACCGGTGCAGGCGGCTCGGCGCCGAAGCACGTGCAGCAGTTCGAGGAAGAGGGGCACCTGCGTTGGGACTCTCTCGGTGAGTTCCTGGCTCTTGCGGCGTCGCTCGACCACCTGGGCGAACATTTCGACAACGCAGCGGCCCGCCTGCTCGGCGAAACCCTCGACGATGCGACCACCCAGCTCCTGCTCAACCGGAAGGCGCCTTCGCGCAAGGTGCACGAGCTCGACAACCGCGGCAGCCAGTTCTACCTGGCGCTCTACTGGGCCCAGGCACTGGCCGGGCAGACGAGCGATCCGGAACTGGCGACGCGCTTTGCACCCGTGGCCCAGGCGATGGCGCAGAATGAGACGACCATCGTCGAGGAGCTGAACGCAGCCCAGGGTCCGCCCCAGGATCTGGGCGGCTACTACCGGCCCGATCCGGACCGCACGAGCCGGGCGATGCGCCCGAGCGCGACGCTGAACGGGATCATCGACTCGATCTAGCTCGCTTCCTTGAGGGTCCCGGCCAACTGGAACCCCAGAGCGTCGAGCAAGAGGTCGAGGCTGCGCAGCTCCGGATTCCCATCCTCGGAGAGCCTGCGGTAGAGATGCTCACAGTTCAGCTCCGCGGCCTCTGCCAATCGCTCAACACCGCCGCGAACTCGTGCGACATCCAGGAGAGCGAGTAGAAACACTTCGGGTTCTCCGTCTTCCAAGTAGGCGTTCAGACAGCCCGCGAGAATAGGAGTACCAACGGGGGATTCGTGTCCGATAAGGGGGTGATTTGACAAGTCCTTCTGGGGAGAATGAGGACTCATCGCTAGCGGAGCGCCCATTGGACATCGAATCAGGAAAGCCGGACGTCTATTCCAACTTCTTCGACGATGGTATCTTGCCTGATGTTCTGAACCACAATCCGCGCTATGTCGTCGAAATCGGCGCGGTAAAGGCAGGGGCTCTTGCCCTGACTGCCGTGGTCATGGACTACCTGTCATTTCCAGTGGATCCTCGGTAGCGGCGGGCGCCCGCTTTCGGGATCGGCGGGGAGAGTGTGCGGACTAGCATGTTCTGGACCGGGCCCGGTTCGAGCTCCGGCGTGAGCGCCGGTCAGGAATGGGAAGAAGCAGGCCTCTCTTCAGTACCAACGCCAGGTACCATTCTGACAACCAGGCCCCGATCGGCGGCGACATCGCGCCCGTCCGGCAGGGGGGCATCGTGGGCCACGACGAACTCTCTGTCCTGCGTTCGCCGTACGTCGAGTTTCACGCCCGCGCAGCCGAGGGGCCGCGCCCGCTCGAACGACTCGCAGCTATTCAACTCGTCGCCGACCGCACCCGATCCATGCCCGAAGATCCGGCGGCTCCCGTCCGCGAATGCACCCGCGAAGTATCGACCCCCAGCAGGTCGGCTCCATGCACGGGTCTCCCGGCGATTTCAGAAAGCTCTAGTGAAACAGGGGTAGTGGGCTGAAATCCGACGGGCTCATCAGAGGAACACGAGGGCGTTGAGAGCCATGGCCTGGGCGATCGCCTCCGCATTGGTCGCCGCGCCCAGCTTCTCGCGAGCCTGCTTCAATTGCTGGGACAACCCGCGGGTGCTGCCGCCCATCTCAGCGGCGGCTGTCTCCAGGTTGCAGCCCCGGGCCAACAAGGAGAGGGCGTCTCGTTCCCGAACCGTGAGACCGACAGTCCGGGCGAGAAGCCCGCGCGAGAACATCGAACTCTGCGCCATCAGCAGACTCAAGCGCACGCGGCTCACGCGCGCCGCGCGATCCTCTCGAAGATCGTCTCGAGCCTGGTCCGAAAAGAACAGCGAGGCTCCTACGTAACCGCACCCAAAAGGCGCTCCAAGGGCGAGGCAGAGGCCCAGGCCTTCTTCCAAACAGGCGTCGAAGAGATCCCGTGGACCCGATGCATGGGCTGGATCCGCCTCTTGCGCGTCGAGCCAGAATTCCTGATCGGGTTGTGCGAACAGATCGTGGGCGATGGGCTGGGCGAGAAGCCCGCCGGAGTTCTGATAGGCGTCGATCAGCCGAGCGGGCGCAGCCCAGCTCTCGATCGTGGCGTCTCGACCAAAGCTGGTGACGTTGCGGGGCAGGAACACGAACAGGATCGCCTCGACGAGTTCCGACGCGAGATGCTCGCGCAGTGCAGCAACCCCCGCGTCGACGTGGGAGGCGGCAGCCAGCGCCACCGCCAACTCCCGGCCGTTGGCATCGGCATGAAGCTCAGGATCGTGAGGAGGGCTCGTCGGCCAGTCTCGAATCCCGGCCACCTGTTCTAGTGAGAAGCGCGCCACGGCAGCCGCAGCCTCGGTCGTCGTCCGTACTCCGAGCTTCTGGCGCAGGGAAGCCAAATGCTTCTCGGCCGTTGAGTTCGCGACCTGCAGATGCTCGGCGACCCCGCCGGCGGAACATCCACGAGCCAGCAGGGCGGCGACCGCACCTTCTCGATCGGTGAGCTGGAACGCGCGGCGGAGCTCCGCATCGACCGGAAGCTGGCCCTCCCGGGTCCCGTGGAGCGTTTCGTTCTGGCTGAGTCGCCGCATCGTGTGTCTGGGAGCCTCCTCGGGAGGGTAGCCCACTGACCGTTCGTCCATCCGGAGTCGTCTCGCGTGATCAAGAATATTTCTGGTGGAATTTCTCCAGTCTCACCGGGAGCCTGCCTTCGTTTCGCGCGTAACCGAGGGAGATCCGAAGGAAATCCACCATGGTCATCGCTCCTCGAGCCGCGTACTCATGTAGGTCCTGGGAAGGAGGAACAAAGCAAAGGAAGAGAATATGCGCTCAGTGCGTTTTGCAGGTTCGTTGTTCATCGTGTTGTCCTGGGTCGCATTCAGCTCCCCATCTCTTGCAACCATCATTGCGGTGACCGACGCGCTTGTCGCGGACGGCAACCTCGGCGCGAGTTCCGGCGCCGCCATCACCACTGCTGATGGGACCGGCCTCGGAGCCGGGTACCCCACCTTTCCCGATACGCATTCCGGGTTCAACACGACCGGCTATCTCAGCGCAGCAGGGAACTCGAGCGGTTCTCTTCACTACGACTTCGGCGCGCAGGCGTCGTTCGACACGATCCGATTCTGGAACTACCACGGGCTCGGCACCACCACTCGCGGCGCATTTTCCGTCAGCATCTGGGGTTCGAATGACCCCCTCGCGTACGGTGACGAAGCCGGCCCGTGGCAATCGATCACCTCCGTCTCCCTTGCGCAAGCACCTGCCAATGGGGACACGGCGGCCTACGGTGAGGAGTTCGACCTGGCCGCCTTCAGCCCGAACTACCGCTATGTGCGACTGTTCCTCGAGGACAACCACGGCGCAACCGAAGTCGGGCTCGCCGAGGTCCAATTCATTTCGTCAGTTCCCGAGCCTTCCGCCCTGGCGCTCCTGGGCATCCTGCTTCCCAGTCTGAAACTGGCAAGACGACACGAGGCGGGAACTGGATCAAGGAGATGTTAGTCGCTGGCGACTGATCACCACATTGCACTCCGCTGCAAAGCGACGAACCACAAGGCCGCATCAGCTCTTCTATTGGACCACGTTTCAAACCTGGTGGGTGGAGGTTCGGATCCCTCCCGGCGTGCCATGGATTAGCGGGCAACCCGTATATGGCCAAGAGAATAGGAGTTCCAACGGGGGATTCGTGTCCGATAAGGGGGTGATTTGACAAGTCTCTCTGGGGAGAATGAGGACTCATCGCTAGCGGAGCGCCCATTGGGCCAGCAAGGCATTCTGACACTGCTCTGTACCGCACAGTCACGGCCCGGTCCCTCGGACCACACCGCATCGGTCTGGAATCCAGCTGGGCTCGTCTTGGACATGCAGCATCGAGGTCTGGCGTCTGCGAACGGCGCCCCAGGTCCCCGAGAGCGGATAGGAGTGTCAAGCTGACTCTTGCCTACCGCCGCAAAGTCCCATTCTGACGACCAAGCCCCGACGCGGCTGCTTGGCCCCTTTCAGGGCTGACTGCGACACCCTCAAACGGAAGCCGACTTGCGCCACGGAACCAGCATCGAAACTCGTTCCTTGTAGCGCCGGTAGTCGTCCCCGGAGACCTCGACCAGATCACGCTCCTCGAGTTGGATGGCGAGGATGATATAGACCGTCGTCGTCGCCGCGAAAAGCAGATGGCCAACGGTCATCGTGGGGGCCGCCCAGAACGCGATGACGAATCCGAGATAGATCGGATGCCGCACGACCCGGTAGTAGGCGGGTGTCCGGAACTTCACTTCGGGCATCGGGCTTCTGGTCAGGTTCGTGGCGACCTGGTGCAAGCCGAAAAGCTCGAAGTGGTTCAGCAGGAAAGTGCTGGAGACGACGATCAGCCAGCCGGCCAACGACAGTGCCGTGAGACCGAGTGCAAGATTCGAATTCTGGACCTCCCAGACGACCTCGGAGAGAGGGCGCCATTGCCAGAAAAGAAGGATCAGCGCTCCATTCGAGAGCAGAACGTAGGTGCTGCGCTCGACCGAGCTGGGGACGAAGCGCGTCCACCACGCCTTGAATCGCGGTCGCGCCATCACGCTGTGCTGAATCGCGAAGACAGCCAGCAAGGCGAGGTTGATGGCCAGCGCCTCCGTCAGGGATGAATCCGCTCCGCTGTCGATGGTCTTGGGCACGACGAGGCCGGTCACGAAGCCGATGGCGTAGAGGAAGGTGGCGATGAAGAGCGCGTAGGCCGCGACTCCGTAAACGAGTGCGATGATCCGTCCCATGGCATACTCCTGTGTTCACAGATTGGGGCGCGGGATGCGCCCAGGCTCAGACTGCAGGATTGCCTGGCAAAAGACCTCGACGCGGTCTTGATTTCCGGTTGAGAAGAGCCTGAGTTTCACGCGAGAACGGCTGGGGGAAACACGCTTCGGGGTTCAGGGGGGCGCATGCTCTATCGATTTGCCGATCACCTGCTGGACGCCGAGCGGCGGGAGCTCTTTCGCGGTTCGGAGCCGATTTCCGTCGAGCCTCAGGTCTTCGACGTCCTGATCTACCTACTCGAGAACCGCGACCGCGTTATCAGCCGGGATGACTGTAGACGCTCACTCAGAAGCGTAGAAATCTGATCATTTGGCCGGGGGGCGACGCAGCCCGCCGTTCCGGATTCCGATTCAGATCTTCCGGGTCGAAAGGTCCTTGACCCAGGGCGAACGCCCTCCCGGCTCGACCG
>JAAETT010000042.1 GCA_024228115.1 bacterium | reverse complement strand
TGATTCTGCCGACTCGAAGTGCCGGTCGTCGTTGCAATCTTCGTCCTTCCCTCACCCATTGTTGAGCTTCCTCGACCCAATGCTTGGGCCTCGTAGGCCCAACGCTAGGCTTGGGAGGCCCCTCCTTCGTTTCTTCCGGGACCACGGTCTCACCCCCTCCTCGAGGCCCATGTATCCCTACCATGGGAGGGTCATCAGGATACAACTGGGTATGGGCGGTGAGCCGCGTCCTTGTTTTCTTGCGGACTTGACCAGACGCAAGGAGCTCCTTTCTTGGCAGTAGCACATGTCGCAACGCCACAGTCATCGTCTTCCGAGGTAGAGTGCCTGGGCCAAGATCGATGACGCAGCTTGTGCCACTATGGCTCCATCTTTTGGCATTGGTGGAACACACCAAGAATGGGCCTTTCCAAAGGCACTCCAATTTCTTGGTTGGCCGTGCCAATGCGCCCATGTCACACCAAAGGACCCGATCTCCTGCCTTTATCTCCTGTCGATGAACTTTGCGGTCGAAGTAGTCTTTGTTGACAGCGTTCATGCTTTCAATCCGAAGTTTGGCCGTCTGCCAGTAGATTGGCAATTTGCGTGCCAACGTGTCCCACCAACTCAGCGGGTCCACAGTGTAGGGTGAACGAGCTGTTGATAGGGCGGTTGCTGAAGGCAAATTCGGATTGCGACCAAAAAGCAGTTGGTATGGTGCAAACTTCGTTGTCGAGTGTGGCGTGGCGTTGTAGCCCATGAGAACGGTCGCCAGGTTCTCATCCCAAGACAAAGGATCGCCGTAACACACTTTAGACAACATGCCCAAGAGTGTTCGGTTCATCCTTTCCGTCTGGCCATCCGCCGCTGGATGGAACGCCATCGTGAAGTTCTGCTTGTAGCCAAAGAACGTGGACACTTCCTTCAAAATTTTCGAAGTGAAACATGCCCCGTTGTCTGACAATATGCGTTCTGGGAATCCAATCCCAGATTCCAGCAAGCAGTGCACCAATGCTTCACCAACAGTTTCAGCCTTCTCGTCCTTCATAGGGTAGGCCATCACGAATTTGGAAAGTGTATCTACGATGACTAAGACACACACATTCCCATTGCGCAATCGGCAAACCTTCAGGACATCCATCGTTAAGAGTTCCCATGGTTGACTGGTGCTGATTGAGTGCAACGGCCCTTCTCGCTTACGCCCCTGACCCGAATGCGAAGCGCACACCATACAAGACCACACGTGGGTCTTGATATGGGCCAACATATTCGGCCAGTAGTAGCGTAACGAAGTGGCCATATACGTCTTGTGGACACCCTGGTGTCCTTGTCCATCATGCATCTCAATCAGGATCTGGGAACGTTCCGACTCGGGCACATAGACTCTCCACTGAGGTTCCTGTGTAACTGAATCCGCGATTCGGTAGTACACCACTCCATCGATCACCTGGAGTCGGGGCGCGTTATCCAGCACCCATCTACGGAACTCCTCAGGAATTTCTGAGTCTGTATCTGCCAAGTACCCTTTGATGGCCTGGATTCGAGCATCCGCATTCTGCAGTTGCTCTACACTCTTCGGAGTGTTATCCTCAGGCGTCGGTTGACGATGGTTCTTCGGAGTCATAGCAATATGGGAATTTCTGTCGTGACGTTTCTGCTGTTGTTTCTTTTTCAATGATTCTCGCCACTTTTTGTTCCGTCTGCTTTTCGCAAGCAGCAAGCGATTCCAATGGATCAATCGATCCATCATCAGACCGGTGTTTTCTGGTGTCGGCGTCATTAGATAGGATCCCCCCTTTCTCGAGGGTTCACCCCCTCCTCTGACGACATGACACCTGACGATACTGTCGTCTTCTAAATCGAGTGCCTTCTCATTTGATTCCAATGGCAATGCATGA
>JAAETT010000041.1 GCA_024228115.1 bacterium | reverse complement strand
TCCCCCTGCCGACACTAGGAGCCTGACCACCATGACCACCACAACGCACACCTACCTAGTTTGTGACGAGTGTGCAGCAGCAGTCGAGAACGACGACTGGACGCACCTGGACCACCACGTCACCACACCTGAAGAGTCCGAGGAGATCTACGCAGAGCACACAGCTTCGGCAGAATCGATGGGCAACGCCACCCTGACGCAGTACCTGGACAACCCGACGGGCGGCGGGTACTGGGAGTGCTACGTCTGTAGCCATGCTCAGCTAGGCCGGGCCAACCTCTACTCCGACCAGTGACCACCCTCGCACCCTGCCACGCCCTAGCCGCAGCATTCCTAGCTTCCGTCCTGGCCATGCTGGCCGGGCTCACGATCTGAAAGGAACCAGCCATGCTAACCCCCGACCTCCAACGTGCCATCGACACCGCTATCCACTTTCACGAGATACAGCGCAAGTTCACTAGGCCCGAGTGTCTCACCGGCTCCACAATCGTAGCCAAGCAAGACGGGCGGGGTCAGTTCTCACGCTACGCCGTGTACAAATCGAGCGCTTGGACACCGCCAACTAGCACGCCCATCCTGCCCTGGTCACCACCTACGGGAGACCCAGTAGCAACGGTGGACCTAGACGGCACAGTTCACCTGCTCACACTCGCTCGCTAACCAGACCCACGAAGAGAAGGCACCAACCACCATGACCCAGCACATAGCCACGATCACGTTCGCTATCTACTTCGATCACGAACCTACAGAGGAAGACCTAACCAACATCGGTTGGTGGGAGGAGAACTCTCGCCGGGCTGCCCGCAGTGCCACACGAGGTATCACCCGAGTCGCAGCTAGCAGTACGTCCGTCACCCGCCACGCCTAAGACCTAAGAGTTGATCCTCATGACGGAAGCTTCGGCCTGCGGCCTCAGCTCCCCCATCAGGTCAACCACACCCAAGAGCCGTGGAACCACCACCACCACCACCACCACCACCACCACCACCACCAAGCAGAGAAAGCAGAATCAACCATGACTAACACCGACACCACGTACAACCCCAACCAATACCCGTATCCACGACCAGAGCTAGACAGGGCCAAATGGCCTGCTGGTCCCTGGGACACAGAGTCGGACACCAAAGTTTGGAAGCATGAAGCCAGTGGGTATCGATGCTCCATCATCAGGTCACACGGTGGCCATCTCTGTGGCTACGTGGGTGTGCAAGATACCCACCCCTGGTACGGCAAGGACTACGGATACTACAACGACAGTCCCGACGAGCAGATCCAGGTGCATGGTGGGCTGACCTACGCATCGCATACTGAGAAGGGCGAGGAGCCACCTGACATCTGGTGGTTCGGCTTTGACTGCACCCACAGTTTCGATGTGACACCCACGTTCGCCCTTCAGCCACTGTCCACCACCGCTACATATCGAACTATGGAGTACGTGACTGCTGAGGTGGAGAGCCTGGCCGAGCAGATGCACACGATCCAGCAGCACCCACCGACCCCTGCCCCGAAGGTCGAGACACCCACACCGGACGACGACACCTACAACGGCTGGACTACTCGCTCAACCTGGGCCTTAGCCTTCCACCTGGACAACAACGAGGGTGACTACACCTACTGGCGTGAACGTGCGACGGATAACTACCAAGCAGCTGAGGACCTAGCCCATGACTCCGAGGAGCCACATAGGGAGGCTGACATAAGAGGTCACGCCACTGGCATCCTCGCTACTGAGATCGAGCAGTGGCTCGATGGGCTCTACGACACCATCGAGATCGCAGCCACGAGCCGTGAGCCAAGCTACGGAGTGTCCCGAGAAGCTTGGAACCTACTCAAGGACGTCGGCTTCGACACCTCTACCACGGCCATCAACTACCACGAGATCGCCAGGCATTGGGTCGACGAGGTAGCAGAAGAGGCCGGGCAATGATTGAGCACCAGTGCCACCGCTGCGACCACCTACTGAACCAGATAGCTGAGATGCACGTCGAGCTCGACTACCTGCGGAACATACGAGACGAGAAGGTGCGATCCGACAGGGAGTACATGACCTGGTCTCTTGGAGGGGGCATGGTCGAGGCGGTGTTCGCTGGCATGAGGCTACGAGAGGAGGCCGGGCAATGATCGAAACCATCGGCCTCGTTGCCCTCGTAGGTGTGTTCGCCATCGCCTACCTGTGGGGCATGTTCTCGGAGTTCGCTCCGGCTCTGTTCCTGATCACGTTGGGCGTGTCCGGTATGCCTTCGCTTGATGGGAGCCTTACGCACGCTGGCTATGTGGTGCTGTTCTGGGTTGGTGTCTATGGCGTGGCCCTTGCCGGCTTCGGGATAGTCACGCTGGTAGAGCGATGGGTTGAACGAGTAGAGCGGCGGGCGGAGCAGTGACGCACCAACCTGACACCCCGGCAGACGGACTCATTGCTGCGTACCTAGCTGCCGCAGCTGAGCGCTCTTTCCAAGCTGTGCTCTACCCCACCCTCTACCCGCCCCCTCTCTCGTGGGTCGCCGATGCACCCTGCACCCTGGCCCGCATCCTGGTCCGTATCGACACTGGTGCACCGCTAGACGTCACGGCCATGACTGCCCCTCTGTCCACCCCCATCGAGATCAGCACCACCTACGAGGGAAAGGACGTCCAGCTACTTGACCCACCCGTTCTGTCCCTACGTGAGTGGCTCGCACATGGTGACCTTCGGGCAGTAGAGGGGCCAGAGGATTCGGAGCCACCGCACATGATGGAGATCGGTATCAACATGGCGTGGCTCGGCCTCCTTGGTGGTGGCCTACCTCTCGACAAAGGCAGCACCATCACCATTACGGGCGACATCACGCACCACACCTTCGTGCTTCAGGGGTTCAACCGATGAAGCGCCTTCACTCCTACCCAACCACCAACAACCCGACCACCATCGTCAAGCTCGACGAGGCTAGGGCGATGGACCCCGTAGCACGGGAGCTCTACCTCTCGTTCGCACTCAAGACATGGAGGAGAATCCAACCATGACTATTCGCTATGGAACTGAAGACCCATATACCAACCGCATCAGGGTGGTAGCCAACGGCCTACCTGCGGGCACCCTCCAGAGCACAGAGGTAGGCCGTGAACCCTGGAGAGCCGTCACTCCTGAGGGTCTGCCCTCTGGGCTCACCTTCCCTACTCGCTTGCGGGCTGCCCGCTGGTGCGAGGCAAGACAATCCCTGATCGGGAGAATCCAACCATGACAGACCCAACCCCCTACGTAACGTCGCACCAGCACCATCAACCAGCAACTGACGACATGATGTTCGAGGCGCTCGACAGGCTGCTCGACGTCTCGGCCCAACAGCAGAGCATGCTCAGCCAGCTGAATAGCAGGGTTCAGACGCTCGAAGCTCGACCTCGCACGCTCTGGGGGTGGTTCACGTGACCATCACCCGGGCTACCCCGGTAGTAACAGTGCGAGACGGCAAGCCCATCATCGAGCTGGTCCGCACTGAGCTACCACCGGACTGCACCGACCACGAGCTACGCAACTGTGCGCTGTGCTTCTTAGAGACAGGGCACGTGAGCAGTCATCACCCAGACCAGG
>JAAETT010000040.1 GCA_024228115.1 bacterium | reverse complement strand
CTACCTCGCGGCTCTCGATCGCGAACTCGACACCGATCCGACCGACACCGATTCGCCGTTCTGACGAGAAACCAGCACTCGCGCGCGACCACGGCTAGATGATCAGATTTCTACGGTTTCTCGTGATCGCCAACAAGGTATCGACCTTCTCGCGTTCGATCGTGGCCAGCGCCTCGGCCGCGTTCCATTTGTAGAGGAAGATGATGCGGCCACCGGTCGCCGTGACCGGATGCAAACAGCAATTGCAGCCCGTCACATGAAACAAGGGCACAGCCAACAATGTGGTGGCCTGACGTTTCGGGGCATCGACCGACGGCGATTCCGCCGGAGGTCGTGCAAGCCCCACCGCAGCCCTCCAGAACGCCAGGTTGAGGAGATTGCTGACCGCACCCCGATGGGTCATCGCAGCGCCCTTCGGAAAACCCGTCGTCCCCGACGTGTAGAACACACAAACATCGTCTTCCGGCTCGAGCTCATGGGAAGGCAGGCCCTCGGTCGACGTGGCCATGGCTTCTTCCCAGGAGACGGCGCCATTCCCAGCATTTTCTTCGCTGCGAACGGCCAGAAGTTCGAGGGGCGCCTTCTTGCGCAGCCCATCCAGATGAGGCGCCAGGGTCGCGAGCCGTTGGTCGTCTGCGATCAGCACCTTCGGGGCTGAATCCGCCAGGCCGTACTCCATCTCCAGACCGGTCCACCAGGCGTTCATCCCAACCACGGCTGCGCCTAGCGACACGATCGCCCAATAGGAAAGAACCCACTCCGGGTAGTTCCGCATGGCGACCGCAACACGATCTCCCTTTCCGACCCCCCGTTGCGCCAGATAGGCGGCCAACGCCACGACCTTTCGGTGGGCCTCTGCATAGGTGATGCGCTCTTCACCGAAGATCAGGTAGTCCGCATCCCCGTGAGCGGCCGAAGCCTCCCAGATGGCCCGCATCGTCGGGGGCGCAGCGTCGTATGTGCGCGTGGGGATCCCGCGGATGTCCTGCACCGACCAGGCGAAAGGTGCCCCGGGCGAAGTGAGCTGCTTCCAGGCGTTCTCGAGGGCGGGATCCATGATCGGGCGGGCTCCTTGACTCGGTGGAAATCCGGCCTGGAAGCATACCCCGAAGCAGGATCCGGCATCCGCCCAGCCTGCCTCTGGCTCCTCACGGGCTAGAATCCGGGGGGCGAGAGAGCCGTGAGGGCGGGCACGATCCAGACGCCCGCTCCTCAGAGAAAGGCGTTGACCGGGAATGCAACTCAAGGGGCCCGAGACCTGTCGCCTCGTAGTCCTGTCCATCGCCATTCTGCTGGGCCTTCCCCATGTGGCGATTGCAGCCGACCGAGGGGCCGATGGAAAATATGAGAAGCGGAACTCGTCCCACTTCGTGCTCTACCAGGACGTTGCGATCAACGAGACTTCAGGCCTGCGCGGTTCGCGGCGCTTCGAACAACAGCTGCTGAAGGCCCTCGAGGGTGCGTACGATCGAATGGGAAAAAGACTCGGGCTCCGACCGCAGCGGCCCATCGTCGTCGTAGTCCACGACGCCGCGATCTACGATCAACGTTTCGGCGGCTACTTCCGGTTTCCGTCGGCCGGGTTCTACGGTGGCGAAGTACACGTTCGTGGCGATGTCCAGGTTCATATGGAGCTGGTGCAGACACTTCACCACGAATTGGTTCACGCTGCGTTTCACGCGGAGCTGCCCTCACTCTTGCTTCCGGCCTGGTTCAACGAAGGCCTGGCCGAGTGGTTCGGAGCACGTGGCATGGGCCGACGATCCCTGACGCCCGGGCAGGCCCGCTACCTCGGAGCCGTGGCGGGTGAAGGTGCGCTCTTCTACCTCAATGAACTCAGCGCTACGAGTTTCGCAGGCCTCGATCCCGGCACGGCGCAGCTCGCCTACATCGAATCTCACGCCTTCTTCGAGTATCTGGGGCGTCGTTTCAGCGAACAGAAAGTCCGCGACGTCTGCAAGGAACTCGTCCGGAGTCACGATCTGGGGCGGGCTTTCCAGAAGACCTTCAAGGCGAATCTGGCCACCCTGGAAGCCGGGTTTCGCTCCGAACTCATGGGCAGCACTGGACCCTAGGCGCTGTGGCCCGAAGGAATCCTCAGCCAGCCTCGGCTTCCGAGCCCGGCAGACGTGAACGCATCAGGCCACGATAGGCGTCCTCGGCGGTGCGCCCTTGGTGGACGACGCCGTAGACCTCGCGCGAGATCGGTAGCAGCACGCCGTGCTTCTCTCCGAGTTCCATCACCACCCGGCTTGTCTTCACGCCTTCGGCTACCTGGTTCATCTCGGCACTGATCTCATCGATCGTCTTTCCCTTGCCGAGTTCTTCGCCCACGAAGCGGTTGCGGCTCTGACGACTGGCGCATGTGGCGATCAGATCACCCATCCCCGCCAGGCCTGCGAAGGTGGCCGGCTCGCCTCCCATGGCAACGCCAAGGCGGGTCAGTTCCGCGAGGCCGCGTGTAATGACAGCTGCACGCGTGTTGTCGCCGACGCCGAGGCCATCACCCATACCCGTCGCAATGGCGATGACGTTCTTGAGCGCGCCGCCCAACTCGCAGCCGACGACGTCATGGTTCTTGTAGACGCGGAAGCCGCCGGAATGAAAGATGGACTGCAGCTGGCGACACAGGTCGGCGTCCTCGAAAGCAACGACGGTGGCCGCTGCGAACCCGGCCATGATCTCCTTGGCGAGGTTGGGCCCGGTCAGAACCCCGGCTCGATGTTCTGGCAAGATCTCCCGGATCACTTCGGTCATGCGAAGATGTGTCTCTTGCTCGAGGCCCTTCGCCAGGCTCACCACCGGCACCCAGGGTCGAATGTGATGGCTGACTTCCTTCAGCACATCACGGAACCCCTTCGACGGAACGCCCATCACGACCACGTCCGCTTCACTGACGGCCTCTTCGAGCGAGGATGTTGCGCGAAGCTCCGGATTCAATTTGAAATCCGGGAGGTAGCGGGAGTTGCAGTGTTCCCGGTTCACTTCGTCGGCGGTCTCGGCTCGCCTGCACCAAAGCGTCGTCGGCGTGTTTCCCGCCGCCAGGTGGCCAATCGTCGTTCCGAACGAACCCGCTCCCAGAAGCGCCACGCGCAACCGCATCCGATCCTCCTTCTAGCCTTCGAGAATCTCGAGATAGGCGTCGCGAACCGCCTCGATCTCATCGTCGAGGCTCTCACGCGTCCAATCACGGGTCTCGACCGGAGGCAAGACCACGGCCTCGACCACCGACGGGCGCATCACGAGGCCATCCTTGGGCAAGGCATCGAGCGCGTTCCGGAAGACGACCGGCACGATCGGCACACCTGCCTGCATGGCCATATGGAAAGCACCCTTCTTGAAGCGACCGAGGCGCGGTGTCGGAGAACGTGTGCCCTCGGGCGCAATCAGTAGAGACTGCCCCTGCTTCAGCGCTTCGACCGCCGGCTTCAGCGCTTCGATCGCCTTCGCCGAATCCGCGCGATCGATGAATACGGTGCCGGCGAGCCTGCCCAACGTCCCCATCACGGGATCAGTTTGAAGCTCCTTCTTCCCGACGCCTGTCACATCGCGGCGGACCAGCTTCATCATCAGCACCGCATCAATCGCGCTCTGGTGATTGAAGATGAAGACCGCCGGCCGATGAGACCAGAGATGTTCTTCGCCTTCCACGCGCAGGTCGATGCCCGAAAGCGACATCGCCAGATCGCTCCACATGGAGCCGGCCACATTGAAGGCCTCGCGCTTCGAGTTGTTCAATAATCCGACCGTGGCGCCGATCGCGAACGACGGCAGGAGGCTTCCATAGGCGAGTGCTGTTCGCAGCATCTCTTCGCCGCCGGGAGCGCCGCGGCTGTGGAAGCGCCGAACCGGCCAGCCGCGTTCCTTGGCGATTTGCGCCAGCTGCCGGTCCGGATTCAACGGACAGGGTTTTCCGACGACCTCCATCAACGGGAGATCATCGATGCTGTCCGTGTAGAAGAAACTCTCTTCCAGATCGAGGTCGTGCCGTGTGGCGAGGGTTTCTCCAGCCTCCCGCTTGCCCTCTCCGAAGCAGAGCGGCCGCATCACTTCCCCGGTGAAGATCCCATCCTCTACTTCGAGGCGCGTGCACATGACATGCTCGACCTCGAGTTCCCGGGCGATGGGATCCACCTGGTAGGGCGTCGCCGAGGAGATGATGGCGATCGTGTGGCCCTTCTCCCGATGCGCCCGCAAGAGCGCGCGGGATTCCGGGTAGATCGACGTCACGAGGTGCTTCTCGAAGACCTCCTGCCCGATCTCCTGCATCGATTTCTCGGAGAGCCCGCGATAGGCCGTCGTCGCGGCACCGACCAGCCCGGAGAAACCGGTCCGACCGAGCACGAAACCTGCGGTGCCGCGGATCGTGTCGACCATCTCCTTCGGAGTCATGCGGCCGGAGAGCAGCCTCTCCCTGTAGAAAGCCGTGGCCG
Organism: bacterium; assembly: GCA_024228115.1. Lineage (NCBI taxonomy): Bacteria > bacterium. Next base: position 21,111 of record JAAETT010000040.1, on the reverse strand, counting down.
AGAACCCGGCCACCAGCGTTCGATCCACATCGAAGAAGGCGCCGACCTTGGGGCCTTCCGGTGCCTTGCGCACCTCTCTGAGCAATCGGTCATGGAGTACCATGGGGGCTCCCTTGGGTGGCATTGTCACACTGATTCAGCGCCTCGGGAAGGGGCCTGAGGCGGCCCCCCGGGATCGCTAGGATCGCCCCCATGCTGCGCAATTCCGGCCTGGTCCTGCTCTCGACCGTGTTCAGCCTCTTGATGGTCGAGGTCGCGGCCCGCCTCGAGTTGATCCCATTGCCGGCCCATGTCTCCACCGATGCCTGGTGGGAGGAGCGATGGCAGCGCGAACGCAAGGGGATGAATCCACGCGCGATCATCGAGCTCGATGCGGACCTGGGCTACGTCCCGGCCGCCAACCTCGACGATTTCGAGTACCAGGACGCGCGGATCAGCACCAACGCCGCGCACATGCGAGGGCGCCAGGAGTACGCACTGGAGCGCAGCGACGCGGCCCGGATCGTCGCCGTCGGCGATTCCTTCACGTTCGGTCAATGTGCGGACGACGACGAGACCTTTCCCGTTGCGTTGGAGCAGAACCTGATCGACGCGGAAGTCCTGAACCTCGGCGTCATGGGCTACGGCCAGGATCAGGCTTTCCTGCGCTTGCGCCGCGACGGTTTCCCGTATCGACCCGATGCGGTGGTCTTCGGCTTCCACAGCACGGACATGAAACGAAATCTGCTCCGCTTCCGAGGCTATGGAAAGCCCCGGCTTCGGCTCGAGGAGGGACGGCTCGAGGTCGAGAACGTCCCCGTGCCTTCCCCGGAAGAGTACGCCCGGTGGTGGCCTCCCCGGATCTGGAACTTCGTGGAGATCTTCCGTGCCTCTCGTGAGGACCGGAAGGCCGTCAAGCAACGCATCAACGAACTCAGTCTTGCGATCGTCCGCCAGATGGCCGCCGAAACCCGCGAGCAGGGTGCCCTGTTTGCCGTGGTCCACCTGCCCCATCCCCGATCGCTTGGCGGGGAGGGAGAGCATGGCTGGCGCTTCATGGAGCGTGTGTGCGCAGAGGCGGCGGCGGAAGGGGGGCTGTGCATCGAACCCGTGCCGCGCTTCCGGGAGATCGCTCGCACGCCGGAAGAAGTCGATCGCCACTTTGCCTGCCACTTCTCACCGGAGCTCTACCGGGCGTTGGGAGAAGTCATCGCGGAAGAGCTGGTTCGAGCGCGGCCGGAGCGGTTCGCTTTGCACAACTAGCGGCCTCCAGATCAATGGCGCTGTTCGAGGGTGTTCCCCTACGAGCCCGACGAATTGCGAATGGACCGCAGACCGACAGTACGCGTATGATGCCGCCTTGACCCAAATGCGGGCGAGGAGACTACAGATGAGCATGGTGAGTGAGTTCAAGGATTTCGCGGCCCGAGGCAATGTCGTGGACATGGCCGTCGGCATCATCATCGGCGGCGCGTTCGGGAAGATCGTCTCCTCCTTCGTCGACGGTGTCCTGATGCCGCCGGTCGGCATGCTGCTGGGCGGTGTCGATTTCAGCGATCTGGCGATCACCCTCTCGGAGAAGACCGCCGAGGCCGAGGCCGTGACCCTCCAATGGGGCGCCTTCGTCCAGACAGCGATCGACTTCCTGATCATTGCCTTCGCCGTGTTCATGCTCGTTCGTGCCGTGAACTCGATGAGAGCGAAAGAAGAGGAAGATCCCACCCCCGCCGAGCCGCCGGAAGACGTTCAGCTGCTGCGCGAGATCCGGGACTCGCTCGCCAACCGCTGACCCGGCGCCGTGATCGCGATCTTCGTGGACGCGGACGCCTGCCCGGTCAAGGACGAAGTCTACGTCGTCGCCACTCGCTACGGCTTGCCGGTCGCGGTGGTCGCGAACTCCCGCATGTTCGTTCCCGAGGACCTCGGCGCCCAACTGATCGTCGTCGAGGAAGGCCCCGATGTCGCCGACGACTGGATCGCCGAGAACGTGCAGGCCGGCGACGTAGTGGTCACGGCCGACGTACCGCTCGCTGCGCGCTGCCTCGAAAAGGGAGCGGCGGTCGTGGGATCGAACGGAAGGCCGTTCACGGAAGATTCGATCGGAAGTGCGCTCGCCACGCGCGACTTGAAGGCCCAGCTGCGCGAAGGCGGCGTGATGACCGGCGGACCGCCTCCGCTCTCCGAGCGCGACCGGTCGCGTTTCTCGTCCGCGCTCGACGGCCTCGTCCAACGCTCGATGCGAAACGCCGAAGACGATTGAAGGAAGCCCAGACCGGGTGACCTGCTGCCCCATGTCTGGGGCGGCTTGGGGCGGTGGCCCGGGCGATCGTCTCGGGTTCGTAGCCAAAGCGGGTCTGCTTGTTGCACTCTCTCGCTGACGTGCCTTCCACAGCAACGACCCGTGAGACGGCCATGCCGTTCCCCTGGTGGGCCACGGCGCTCCTCTTTGGCGAGTTCGTCCTGCTCGCGTGGGCGCCCCACAGCCGTGCCGACTGGCTTCTGGAGAACGTGATCTCCATACCCTTCGGCCTCTTCCTCGTGCTGGGACGAAAGCACCATCGCCTCTCCTACACTTCGGTGTTGTTGCTTCTCGTCTTCCTCGCCTTCCACGAAGTAGGAAGCCACTACAACTACTCGCGGGTGCCTTACGCCTCCTGGTGGAGCGCCCTGGAAAGCGAGCGCAACCACTACGACCGCCTGGTGCACTTCAGTTTCGGCCTCCTGATCGCCCCGGCCGTCTGGGAACTGCTCAGCCGGGTGCTCCAGCGCCGTATCTGGCTGCGCGCTTCCCTGGTCATTTCCGTCGTCGTGTCCTGCTCCACGTTCTATGAGTTGATCGAGTGGGGCGCAGCCCGCACGGTCGACCCGGAACTGGGAATCGCGTTCGTAGGTGCCCAGGGTGATATCTGGGACGCCCAGAAAGATACGGCGCTAGCGCTGCTGGGCTCGTGGATTGCGACGGGTGTTCTCTGGGTTCGTCTGCTGTGGCAGAAACCCGAGCCGCGTTAGGCAGGGAGGCGGAGATAGGAAGTGGCCGAGGGCAAGGGGCGCAGTCGGGTGCGGCGGGTGGGGTTGGTCGCCGGCCCTTGTCTCGCGCTCATCGTAGCGATGCTGCTTCCCGCGACGGACGGCCCGGCAACGAGCGGCGCGGGCATCCTCACAGCGGGCGCACGAACCACGGCTGGGCTCGCTGCCTGGATGGCCGTCTGGTGGATGACCGAGGCGATCCCCCTCTACGCCACCGCCCTCCTGCCTCTGGCCGTGTTGCCCCTCGCCGGCGCGAGAACGATCCGGGAGACCGCTTCACCCTACGCCCACGAGTTGATCTTCCTGTTCATGGGCGGCTTCGTGCTTGCCCTGGCGATGCAGCGTTGGAAGCTCGACCGCCGGATCGCCCTCGCCGTCTTGCAACGGGTTGGCCCCCGGCCCGGTCGGATCGTCGCCGGCTTCATGGGGCTGACGGCACTCTTCAGCATGTGGGTCTCGAATACGGCGACCGCGGTGATGATGCTTCCGATCGCAGTCAGCGTGATCGCTCTTCTCGGTGAACCCCCCGCCGACGCACCGGAAACAGAAGGGAGTGTTGCCGACGCATCGGAAGGTTCCGCTTTTGCCAACGCCCTCCTTCTTGGCATCGCCTACGCCGCTTCGATCGGCGGTGTGGGAACGCTGATCGGAACGCCACCGAACCTCTTCATGGCATCCTTCGCGAGCCAGGAGCTGGGCATCGAGATCGGATTCGCCCGCTGGATGACGGTAGGCATTCCCCTCGTCGTGGTCTTCCTCCCGACCACGTGGTGGCTGCTCACCCGGGTCGCCTTTCCCATCCGTGTCCGACGAATTCCCGGCGGCGAAGCGAGCTTCCGGAAGGCGGCACTCGCCCTCGGACAGATGGAGCGCGCAGAATGGATCACGCTCGGCATCTTCCTGTTCGCGGCGACGGCCTGGATGACCCGTCCCTGGCTCAGCGCCATCGAAATCGGAGACGCGAAACCTCTGGCTGGGTTGAGTGATCCCGGTATCGCCATCATCGCCGCCCTGGCCTTGTTCGTCCTCCCAGCCGGTCGTGGCAAGGGAGCGGTGATGAACTGGGAGACGGCCGTGCAACTCCCGTGGGGCCTACTGCTCTTGTTCGGCGGCGGCCTGAGCCTGGCCGCAGCACTCCAGGCTCACGGCATCGGCGCTTTTCTTGGCGAGCAGGTGCGAGTCCTGGCCGATATCCCAACCTGGCTGCTCGTACTCTCCGTCGTGACGGGCATGATCTTCCTGACCGAGATCACCAGCAATACGGCGACCGCCGCGACACTGGTGCCGATCCTCGCGGGCATTGCGCCAGGTCTCGGCGTCGAGCCGCTGGTGCTCGTCGTGCCGGCGACCGTCGCCGCCAGCTGCGCCTTCATGCTCCCGGTAGCCACGCCACCCAACGCTGTCGTCTTCGGCTCCGGGCGGGTTCAGATCGGTGACATGCTGCGCGCCGGATTATGGCTCAACCTGATCGGAATCGGACTCATCACGGGGCTGGTCTACACACTGGTCCTGCACATCCTGCTGGGGGCTCTCGGGTAAAGGACGCAATCCGTCACGGCTTCTGCCCGGTTGCGGGCCCTGGAGTGACCGGGCCGACGCGAACGGTTGCCCGCAGGCTCGTTGCTTCGACATCCTGATCGACCGTGAGGACTTTACCGGTATTCGGAAACGCATACTCCGCGTGGACGTGGTACTTGCCGTTCTGATCGAATTTGATCCACTTGTCCGTGCTGATGCTGTCGTCCGGCGCAGTCACCGTGAACTTCGACTCGTCCGTCACGTCCTCCAGACCGAACGCGCAATTTCGAATCCGCTCGAATCCCAACTTGGCCAATAACCCGTGGGTTGCGCCCACTCGTACCTTCTCAGGCAAGCGCCGAAACACCAAGAACGGACTGGGCGCAACGACGTCGATCTCGATCTGCTCCGAGAGTGTGTGGGGACCATCCGTGTACGTGGCCGTGACGACCATGGGCTTGGGGTCGTGTTGGTCGCCCCAGCCGAACGTCCCGATGTGTCGACCGGGATCCCAGTTGAGTCGGGCTCGGATGTACGGCTCCGGCGGCGGCGTCAACTCCACGACCGCCTCACCCACTTCGGAGTCATAGGCGGCGACGACTCGCTGGGGACCCGGGTCTTCGAAGGTGACCTTCGCCTCGAAATTCGCCGACGTACAGAAATCGACCTGGTCCGGACGGTAGGGCCATTCGATCTCGATCTTGCTTGGCTTGAAGAGGGGAGGCGTGTACAAGCCAGCGGCGACGCTACCGCCGCCGTCCGTCGACCACGATAGGCGGTCGTCATTCGTCAGATCGGTCACATGACAGACATCCCAATCGAGCCCCGAGGCCGAGAACTGCTGGGTCTGATCGGCGCCCATCGTCAGGGATTCGGGCTTGACGGTAACGGGCTCCGTCATCGAATTCCCCACATGGACCTGGATCCATCGGGTTTCGACGAGAGAGAGTTCCCGAGCCAGGCGGTCTGCAGCCCCCGGGTCTGAAGCCAGGCTCCGAATGAACTCGAGATCGACGCGTTTCAGTGTCGCACCGACGGCATAGGTTCCGGGTTGGATGGCTTTCAGGACCTGCGTTTCCGTCTTCGATCCCGTAGCGCGAAGCCCCGGGCCGGCGGTCAGTTGCAGGCCGGCGGGTCACTGGTGGACCACTCGAACCCCACGGAGGCTGCATCGACCGGGATCAAGCGACCGTCGAATTGAATGCTCGCTGTCGCATTGACGCTCGCGGTGGCGCAAGGCCCGCCGATCATCACCGGCGATGGCGACACGATGTCGAACTTGACTGCAGCCTCCAGATTCTTGAGATCGTCTCCCGTTCCGATCGTATTCCAGACGATTCGCCTCTTGCCGACATCGTTGAGTGTCGCCACGGTCGACTGGGGGTTGGGCCAGCCCATGCCGGAATCCGGGATCTTCCAGGCCATGACGCAGCCGCTCTTCGGTCCCATGCCTCCGCCTTGATCGTCGACCGTGACCTCGAACTCCAGGAACATCATTCGGCCGTTGGGATAACGATCGCGTTCGAGCTTCAGATCTTGCGTCATGCGGATCTTCGACATCGAACAGACCATGTCGATCAGGAGTCCGGGTGCGGCCGCGAGCCCTTCCAGCCAATCGTAGGCACTCCTGGCCGGGTCCGGCTGACGCGGCCGTTGGGTGTATGGCGGAGGGGCGGTAGAACGAGAACGTCCGCCTTTGGTGGAGACCCGCGGCGCAGCGCCAGGCTTGGGTTGCGGCCCCGGAGGACGAACCGGGTCGTGACCTCGCATCTGCGTACCCCGGCGTTCCTTGGCGTTGTCGGCAGCCGCTATGGCTCCCGGCAACCAGAGGAGAAGAACCGCGAGCAAGGCGAGTGCGCGTCTCATGAGCCAATATTACAGTTGAGAACTGAAACGAGCCCCCGGCACCTCCCCTGCTTCAGGGCCCAACTGAACCGTCGTGGCGATGTCGCTGCTGAGAGACCGAAATGAACGAAGAGCGCCCGCCCGAACGTGCCGATCTCGATCTTTCCTTCCTGGCCCGGGATGATCTGCGCGCCGTCCGCCTGCTCCTCGAATACTTGAAGCCGGAATTCACGCTTCAAGACCACGGCGTGAATGAAACGATCGTGGTGTTCGGGAGTACCCAGATCGTCGAGCAGGCCGAGGCGGAGCGGGACCTCGAGCTCGCGCGAAGCGAATCTGAGAATCGCGACGACCCTGCAACCCAGCGAGAGCTGCGCATCCTCGAGCGACGCCTGGCCAACGCCAAGTACTACGAGGTAGCCCGCGCGTTCGGCGAGCTCGCCGGACGCCACGCAGAACTGGTGGTGATGACCGGTGGCGGGCCTGGGCTGATGGAAGCGGCAAACCGCGGCGCGGCGCAGGCCGGTTCCCCGACGATCGGACTCAATATCACCCTTCCCGAAGAGCAGGCGCCGAATCCGTACGTCTCCCCAGAGCTGAGCTTCGAGTTCCGCTATTTCGCTCTCCGGAAGTTCCATTTCATGCTCCGGGCCCGTGCGCTGGTCGCTTTCCCCGGCGGCTTTGGAACCCTTGACGAACTCTTCGATGTGCTCACGCTGGTACAAACGGGGAAGAGCGAGCCGCTGCCCATCGTGTTGGTCGGGCGCTCGTTCTGGGAGCGAGTGATCGACTTCAACTTCCTCGTCGATGAGGGGCTGATCCGGCCCGCCGACCACCAACTCATCGTGTATGCGGAATCGGCAGAGGAGATCTGGGACGTGATCCAGGGGCGGAGAGCCAGCAAGAGCGGGCTTGGCACACCATGAGAACATCGCGCCGAGAGCTTCGGGGGGATGCTTCCCCGTGCGTCGTTCGGCCCGACCTGGATGCAGGGGCGGCCGAGGCACTCGGTCAATCGTTGGCCCGGCTCTTCGCCGCGGCGGGGCGCGAGACGGACGCCCCGAAGAGCGCCACCCCGATTGCCCTCGCCCAACGTGTCCGAGAGGCGCTCACTGAACTCGCCGGGTTGACCGACGCAACGGGCCTCGGATCGGAATCACTCGGAGAGGTCGAGCGGCTCCAGAATGCGCTCCTACGCTCTTCGGTGGATGTGCTGTTGGATCGAATCGAAGAGGGAAAGATCCGGGATCTGCCGCACCGCCTGCGCTGGTCGGAGGATCTCGCGAATCCCGACGGCGTGGTCCAGCAACGCCACGGGCCGACCTCCTTTCGCGACATCGCCGAAATCGTCGCTCGTCTGGCCGCCGACCTGACGGCAAGGCATGCAGGCCAACGTGCCGAACAGATCCTGGCAGCCTTTGCCCTCGCAGCAGATGATTTCAGCCTGTTCCGGGTGATCGATTTCTATGAGCGCCATCAGGCCTGTCGGCTCGCCGTCGAGGCAGCCCGGGAGCCCACGGACGGCAGCCCCGACGCCCGAGGCTTCGGTCTCGCAGCCGTTGCAACCGGAAGACGTCTGCTCCTCCCGCCGATCGTCATCGCGACCACAGGCCCGGTGGCGAGCGGCAAGAGCACGATCGCCCACGCCCTCGCCCGGCGCGTTGGTGCTCCGCGTGTCGTCGCCGACAGGGTGCGTGACATACTCCTCGAAACGCCTGAGGGCCTGAGCGAACGTGAATGCCACGAGGCGTATTGGCAGCGTGCCTTCGCACCGGGTTTCGAGGATCGCGTCTACCGGGCGGTGGTGCATCGCGCCGAACACGTCCTCGCCTCCGGTCGACCGGTCGTCCTCGACGCCTGCATGCCCACTCGCGCCCGTCGTCGCGAGATCGATCGGCTTGCTGCGGCCCATGGCGTGCCCCTGTGGTTCGTCGAGTGCCAACCGGACCCGGCGGTGCTACGAACACGCCTCGCCGAACGGAACACTCGGGATGGATGCAGCGACGCGGCCTGGGAAGCCATTGCTCGGGATCTGGCTGGCCGCTGGCAACCCTGGACCGACGCAGAACGCGGCCGACACCTTCGCCTCGACACCGGCCAACCCGTCGAGCAATGCCTCGAAGCCACCCGAGCCGCTCTTCCCGGCTGGCCTGAACGGTTCCCGGATTGAAATGTCCGAAGACGGAGCCGACGTGAGCCTTCCTCGAGCAGTCACCTTCGATTGCTGGAGCACCCTGTTGTCCGAAGAAGACTGGGGACTCGCTCACCAACGGCGAATCGAAGCCCTTGCGGAAGCTGCCGAGCAGGCGGGCGTCTCCCCGGATGAGCAAGACGTCGAGGAAGCCTTCCGGCTGGCCTGGGGTCGACACATGCAGTTGTGGACCGAAGGCGTGGCGACGGGCGCGAGCCATGTCGCCGGCTGGGCCATGGAGACGCTAGGCGTCGCCACCGATGGGCGGCCGTTGCGCGCTCTTTGCCGGCATTTCGAGGAAGCGTCCCACTCAGGGAAGGTCGTCGCCCTCGACGGCGCGCAGAAGACCCTCCATTCCCTTGGCGAGCACGGCGTCCGGATGGCGCTGATCTGCGATACAGGCCTCACCCCGGGACGCGTCGTGCGCAAGCATCTGGACCGCTGGGGCTTGCTCTCATCGCTCTCCGCCCAACTCTTCTCCGACGAGTTCGGCGTGACGAAACCGGACACCCAGATCTTCGCGGCCGCGCTCGACGCACTCGGCGTTGAAGCCCGACACGCCCTGCACGTAGGCGATCTTCGGCGCACGGATGTGGCCGGTGCCCGGGCCATGGGAATGCGCAGCATCCGGATTCGGGCTCGCCATGACGACGAGACGGACCTGCCCGATGCCGACCACGTCGTCGATTCCCACACAGAGTTGCTCTCCCTGCTGTCCGAGGGGCTTCCGGGCGAAAAGTGAGGCGAAGCGTCCCTCGGCCGGGATTCATGCCCCAGTCGGCCGCACAGCGGGGCCCTTCCTGGCACGGCATATGGCCCCGCCCTTGCAACACCCCAGGTGTCGCCCGTTCAGGAGCGAGCCACACGGAGGAGTTGACATGCCCGTCGGAGACCACTGTCGAAGGGATTTCTCACGAGCCCAAGTGGGCGAGACGGTTCGCGAGGCCGCGGTGCGTATGAAGACCGAGCGTGCCGGCTGCCTGGTCGTAGTGGACGATGAGGACCGGCCGATCGGGACGCTGACGGATCGGGACATCGCCATGCAGATATTGCGGCGGGGCCGGGACCCGGACGAGACACCGGTCGGTGAGGTGATGCACGAGGAGATCACCAGTCTTTGGGAAGGTGCGCCGTTGCTCACGGCGTTCGGGCGCATGCGCACGGACGGCCTGCGACGGATCCCGGTGATCGGCGACGGCGGTGGGCTCGTCGGTGTCATGGAATGGGACGACTCTCTCGGGATCATCGCCACCGAACTCGCCCAGGTAGCGCGCGTCGCCAGTTCCCAACGGGACCAGGCACAGGACTGAGGGGAAGATCATGCTTTCAGCAGAAGAATACAAATCGACCGCCGTCACGGTGCGACCGAACGCGGGTGTCCGAGAGATCGCTGACGAAATGGATGCCCATGCCGTGGGCTCGGTGGTCGTCATCGATTCCTCCGGAGCACCGATCGGCATCGTCACCGATCGGGATCTCGTCCTTCGCGTCGTCGCGGCCGGGCGCGACCCGGAGAAGACGGAAGCCTCGGATGTGATGTCGGCCCCTGTGTTCACCGCCGATCGCCACACCCCCACCGTCGAACTGCTCGGAATGCTCGAAGAGCGCGGCGTGCGAAGGGTGCCGCTCCTGGAAGATGGCAAGCTGGTGGGTCTCGTCTCGCTCGACGACCTGGTCATGGAGCTAGGCGTGCAGTGTTGGAACGTCTCGGAGGCCGTAAGTGCCGAGATCCGCGATTCCGCGCGCGCGGCGCGGGGCCGACGACGACGAGAAGCCCGCCGTGAGACCTTGGATGATGTGAGGCATGGCCTGAGCAACGTCGGCGGACAGTTGCGCAAGCGAATGGTCGGCGAGCTCCGAGACCTGCTCGATAGGATCGACGACTAGCCTGGACTGCGAACTAGGCGCCTCCGTTGGCGTCGCCGTCCCACAAGGAGAGGACATGGCCGGTGGCGGGTGCAGCCCGGCCCGCCAGCGTCCCTGCGTAGACGCTCTGTAGGGCTTCGCGGCCGTAGCCCCGTTCGATCTGGAGCCAGCCCCTCGCGGCCGTCCGGAAGTCTGCCCAAGCCAGGCCGACCCGCTCCTGGAAGCCGGCGCTTCCCCAATCCTTGATGCGCTTCTGGATCTGGTTGGGCGCGAAGAAGAACTCCGGCTTTGGCCCCGGGAGGTCGACGCTGCCCGGGGCCGCCTCCCAATGGGTCACGCCGATGTTGCAGGTGTATTTGAGCTGATCCTTGAAGCGTTCATAGATGGCCGTGGTCACACCGCCATCACCGGCCATATCGACGAAGATGACGGGGGCATTCCCGGGTAGCGAGCTGATTTCGTCGTAGAGCCAGACCTCGTCGTAGCAACCCAGGCCCTTCACGAATTCGATGTTCCGCGGCGACGTGAGGCCGACCGCCTTGGCCTGGCCTCGGGCTGCGACCCGATGGGCCAACGCGATCGATGTCTTGCTGGATGCACTCGAGATCAAGACGGTGTGCGCGTCACCGAGATCCTGGTCGGATAGGAAATCCTCTGCCAGGAACGACGTCAAGAACAGGCCGCGCAACAGGGACATCAGGTCTTCGGTATCGGGCGTGTAGAGCTCGTCGAAATCTACCGGGGAATACTGCGCATAGGCTGGCGCCAGCCCTTTTCGATGAGGAGCAGCATCGACGATCTGTCCCGGCGTCACCGCCCCGGGTTGGATCTCCAGGTAGCGCGACATCGGGAAGAAGCCGAAGCAGCGCGTTCCCTCTGCCACGTCCGGGTGAGTCGAAGCGACGACGTCTCCGAAACCCATCGCAGGGATCCGTCCCCAGCCTTCCTCGGCGGGGAAGAAGCGCCAGTAGCCCAACATGTCACCCGCCACCGCATAGGTGATGTTGTTCGCGGTGACGGCGAAGCGATCCACCCGGAACCGGACGCGGCCCGGTGCGAGCGCATCCGGCTCGGCCTGCTCCACGAACTTCGTCTCATGCCAATCGTCCTTGCGAACCAGAAAATCGAGGCCCGGCGCGGTGCTCGTCATGCGTCCTCCTGATGAACGCCGGATGATGCCACGTGTTGCCCAAAGAAGCGCTCCGAACGCTCGGGCTTGACCGGATCCCCCCGGCTGGAGCAGAGTCCCGGAGATGCAGGACGCACCCGGCGACGTAGACGCTTCCAAAACCGACGCGCCGCCGTCCGAACCGGAATTCAGCAGTGGCGTAACGCGCTACGCACTTGGCCTGCTGGTGGTGGTCTACGTCTTCAACTTCGTCGACCGTTCGATCCTCTCGATCCTCCAGGATTCGATCAAGGCCGAGTTCGATCTCTCGGATGGCCAGCTCGGCTGGCTTCAGGGAATCGCGTTCGCGTTCCTCTACTCGACTCTGGGCATTCCGATCGCCCGGTATGCCGATCGCAGCGTCCGACGCTCGGTCATCGCGCTCGCCGTCTTTGCGTGGAGCGGCATGACGGTGCTCACTGGATTTGCTCGCGGCTTTGCGGAACTCTTCCTGGCGCGGGTCGGCGTCGGCATTGGCGAAGCCGGCTGCAGCCCACCAGCCCACTCGCTGATCTCCGATCTATTTCGTCCCGAACGGCGGGCTACCGCCCTCGCCGTCTACTCCCTGGGAATTCCGATTGGCAGCGCCATCGGCACGTTCGCAGGTGGATGGATCAATCAGCTCTTCGATTGGCGAACGGCCTTCATCGTAGTGGGCCTTCCGGGAATCCTGTTGGCAGTCCTCGTCCGGTTCACGCTCCGCGAGCCGACCCGCGGCTACTGGGACCCGCCGGCTCGCCCCTCGGAAGGAACAGAGGAACGCGAGTCTGCGATCGATGTGATTCGGTACCTCGTCAGCCTTGCCTCGTTCCGGCATCTCGCATTTGCCGGCTCGCTCCACGCATTCTACGGGTATGGGGCCGGAGCCTTCATTCCCTCGTTCTTTCGGCGATTGCACGAGTTCGGCGACCAGACCGGCGAGCTCGGCACCTGGCTCGCAGCGATCGGCATCACGACGGGCGCACTCGGCACGTTCATGGGCGGATGGCTATCCGACCGGATCGCAAGGCAGGACGCTCGCTGGTACGCGTGGCTGCCGGCGGTCGCAACTGCGATCGGCGTGCCGTTCGCATTCCTCTTCTATCTCTGGCCGGACGGACGCGAAGCCCTCGCGATCTACGCGTTGCCGGCCGTGCTCGGCGGGATGTATCTCGGCCCGACGTTCGCCATGACCCAGGCCCTCGTTCCGCCCCGCATGAGGGCGGTGGCTTCCGCCGTCCTCCTCTTCCTGTTGAACATGATCGGCCTGGGCCTCGGACCGCTATGCGTCGGGCTCGTGAGCGACTGGCTGGAGCCGAGCTTTGGCGTGGAGTCGATTCGGTGGGCGCTCCTCGGTGTCGTCGTCACCTGCGCATCCTGGTCCGTCCTGCACTACCTGCTCGCTGCCCGTACGTTGCGCGCAGATCTCGCGCGTCAGCACGAGGGCTGACGGCTCGCGCGAAATCCGCTCAGGCGTCGCCCTGCATCTTCGCCAGCATGCGCCCCATCTGGGCGTGAACTGCCTGGATCGCCTGGAGCGGGCGGATCATCACCTTGAACTCGACGATCCGTCCTTCGTCGTTGCAGGTGATGATGTCGACGCCGTTGACGTACTTGCCATCCATCTCGGTCTCGAACTCGAGCATGGCGTGGTTGCCGCTGAGGATCTGTTTCGAGTAGCGGAACTTCCCCTTGTTGCCGTCGGAGCTGGCCTTGTCGCCGCCGCCGATCGTATTGCCCGCGGCGCCGAGATAGAGCTTCGTGACGTCCTTGCCCTTCTGGGGTGTGAAGACGACCGGCGACAAGAAGACGACATCGTCATCGAGCAGGTCGTCGAGAAGAGCGGCGTCTCCCGCCACCACCTTGTGCCAGCGCTCGATGGTTTCCTCGATCATGTCGTTCCTCCTCGGAATGATTATTGACACTGACTATGCCACCATCGTGTCCCCCCGTCGAATGGAGGCCCCATGAAGGTCGAAAACGCCGTCCACCCCGATCCCTCGAACATCAAGCCTTTCATCGAGACCGACGGAAAAGTCTGCATGGTCAATCTGCTGAAGTTCCGGGAAAAGGCGGCCTATCCCGACGGCCGCGATCCGGAGCTCTCCGGCCGTGAGGCCTACCTGCGCTACGGCCAGGCGATGATGAAGCTGGTCGAGGCGGCCGGTGGACGCTTCGTTTTCGCGGCCGAGGTGAAGGGCTTGCTGCTTGGCGAGGTCGAAGAGCTGTGGGACGAAGTCGCGATCGTCGAATATCCGTCGTCGAAAGCCTTGATCGAGATCGCATCGACCCCGGAGTTTCGAGAGATCGAAGCACATCGCGAAGCCGGTCTGGCCGGCCAGCTCAACCTCACGACTTCCGCTCGAGGCGGACTCTAGGATTTTCTCGCGACCAGTTGGTTCCTGAGGGCCTCGGGCAGGGAGCCATCCGCATCGAGCAGTTCGAGCGTCGGCCTTCCGCCGGTCGCGAACGCCCGCGCCAGCACGCGGTCGTCCTCGATACGGTTCAGGTCGTGGCGGCGGAGGCGTTCCATGCGGAACGCTTCGCCGATGCCGCCGAGCCAGGTCGTGACCATCCGATTGGCCAGGTTCGCGTAGAGCTCCGAGCTGTTCGGATCATCGAATACGCCATCACGCGTGGCCGGATCCATCGCTGCCCGGTTCTCGATCAGCCACGCCAGCGAGATCATGTCGTGGGCCACCAGGTCCGGGCTCGCGAAGACGATGCCGGTCTCGGGCTCGGCAACGAACCCGTTATCGGGCCCAAAGGTCGTCATCACCTTCGTCGCCGAGCTGAGGACCAGCCGCTGTTTGTCGGCGACCGCGCGAACGGTATTCGCATCAGCGGTCTTCTCGGCGAAGGTTCCCGCATCTCGGTGGTATTCGAGGCGCGAATCATGCCGCCACCAGCCGACGGCGGCCTTCAGGCCGAGGGTGCTACCGGCCAGGAGATGGCGGGCTGTGCGAGGCATGAGCACCACGTGGTCCACCTCGTTCAGGATGGCTGGCAACATGACCGAGGCCTTCCACGATCCCCCCGCGACCAGCGTGTCCTCGAAGAAGGCATCCCAGCCGGCTTCCTCGAACGCATGCAGTTCACCGCCCGCCTCTTCGGTTGCCTTCGCAAGGCCGTTGCGCTCCATCAGCTCCCGGGTGCTGCCCCGAAGGCTGTCCTGGTAGAAGCGGACGAACTGCACACCCGCCATATCCGCCACGATGACCCGACCGGCTCCGCGTTCCTTCAGCAGACCAATCATTGCGCGAATGGCCAAAGGATCAGTCGTCGCGGGATAGACATTTCCGGAATTGCATGCGGGTTTGAGCAGCACCGTATCGCCACGGGAGAGCCAGGCGAAATCCGTGGCCGCGAGCGCCGCGGCACGTACAGCCCGGAGCGTTTCCTCTGCGGGTGCGCCCCGCGCCACGCCTGCGACGGCGACCGGCGCCTGGCCGCGAAGAGCGTAGGTACCGGTGGGCTCGGCCGTAGCACGGCTCGGCTCGGGCAACACCGCAGCACAGGCCCCGGCAGCAGCAAGCTGACCGAACTTCCGGCGGCTCATCAGGCTCGGATCTGCCATGACCTCTCCTCGTTGGGATCGCCTCCAGGATATATCAAGCGGTATCTTGCGGAACCCGCCGCGAAGGAGATCCCGCTGCAAGACCAGGCCCACGCACCCGCCCCGAATGGGCGCTTCCAGCGTCGCCGGGTGATCGTGCCGAGCGATATCGATGAGCTGGAGCATGTGAACAACGTCGTCTGGGTGGGCTTCGCGGTCGAGCTGGCGATGGCGCATTCCGCATCCGTAGGGCTCGACATGGCCGCCTACCGGACGCTGGGCGGCGTCTGGGTCGCCCGTCGGCACGAGATCGACTACGCCCGCTCCGCAGTTCTGGGCGATGAGATCGTGGAAGAAACCTGGGTGGTCAAGATGCGCGCGGCCCGCTCGATCCGCAGGGCTCGCTTCCTCTCGGCGGAGGGTCAGGAACTCGTTCGCTGCCGCATGGAATGGGCGTTCGTCGACTTCGGCTCCCTACGTCCCCGCCGGGTCCCGCCGGAGGTCCTCACGCGCTTCACACAGATTCCGGACACAAGCTCCGACTGAGCCCTTCCACCGCACTGATCTTCCGTCTGAAGTCGGAGAGCCGAGGCGGGCATTCCACGTCCGGTATCCTCGGGTTCTCTGATCGCACCCGCCCCCGCGGAACCACCGAAGCCACGGTCCGTCAACAGGCACGAGCCGTCTATCAGAAGGCGAGCCTGCCCGGCCGCAGCGCCTTCTGCGCCTACTTCCTCGAGGACCTCCTCCCGCCCTGCTCCGAAACGTCAACGAGCGGGGACGGGGTTTACAATTGACTTTTGGGCGGGCAGAGCCCGCCGAAAAGTCAATTGTAAACCCCGTCCCCGCTCGTTGACTTCTAGCTCTTGGCGGCCTTCAGGCGCGCTTCGAGGGCATTCAGCTGGTCTTCCAACTCGGAGGGCGTGTGAGTGCCGAACTGCTGGTAGTACTCGCGGATCGGCGGAATCTCCGCGAGCCAGCCATCGATATCGACAGCCAGCAACTCGGCGAGGTCTTCCTCGTCGATGGCGAGACCACTGAGGTCGAGTTCGCCGGGGGCGGGGGTGGTACCGATCGGCGTTTCCTGTCCTTCGATCTTGCCGGTGGTGCGCTCGAAGACCCACTTCAAGACGCGACCGTTGTCGCCAAAGCCGGGCCAGAGGAAATCGCCACCCGAGCTCTTGCGGAACCAGTTGACGTAGAAGATCTGGGGCATCTTCGCGCCGGGGCGATCGCCCATCTCGAGCCAGTGGCCCCAGTAGTCGGCCATGTTGTATCCGCAGAAGGGCAGCATGGCCATCGGGTCGCGGCGCAGTTGGCCGACCTTGCCTGCGGCGGCTGCGGTCTTCTCACTCGACATGATCGAGCCCAGGAAGGTGCCGTGCTGCCAGTCGCGGCTTTCGTGCACCAGCGGCACCACCGTGGCACGGCGGCCGCCGAACAGGATCGCACTGATCGGCACGCCCTTCGGATCCTGCCACTCGGATGCGATCACCGGGCACTGGCTGGCGGGGGAGGTGAAGCGGGCATTCGGGTGGGAGGCCGGCGTCTCGCTTTCCGGCGTCCAATCATTCCCGCGCCAATCGATGAGATGAGCCGGCTTGTCGCTCATCTCCTCCCACCAGATGTCGCCGTCGTCGGTCTTCGCCACGTTGGTGAAGATGCAGTTCTCACCGAGGCCGAGCATCGCGTTCGGATTCGAGTGCATGCTCGTGCCCGGCGCCACGCCGAAGAAACCGGCCTCCGGGTTGATGGCGTAAAGCTGCCCATCGTCGCCGAACTTCATCCAGGCGATGTCGTCACCGACGGTCTCGACCTTCCAGCCCGGGATGGTCGGGTTCAGCATGGCCAGATTCGTCTTGCCGCAAGCGCTGGGGAAGGCGGCGGCGATGTAGCGCACCTCGTTCTCCGGCGAAGTGAGCTTCATGATGAGCATGTGCTCCGCGAGCCAACCCTCGTCCCGGGCCATGGTGCTGGCAATGCGCAGCGCGAAGCATTTCTTGCCGAGCAGCGCGTTGCCGCCGTACCCGGATCCGTAGCTCCAGATCTCGCGGGTCTCCGGGAAGTGCACGATGTACTTGTTGTCGCCATTGCAGGGCCAGGGCACGTCGGCCTGACCGGCTTCGAGCGGATGACCCACGGAATGCAGGCACGGCACGAAGGCGCCGTCCGCTCCAAGGGCCTCCAGCACCGCCGCGCCCATCCGGGTCATGATGCGCATGTTGGCCACGACGTAAGGCGAATCCGAGAGCTGCACTCCGATGTGCGCAATGGGCGAGCCGATCGGGCCCATCGAGAACGGAATGACATAGAGGGTGCGGCCGCGCATGGAACCCTTGAAGAACCCGCTCAGGGTTTCCTTCATCTCGGCCGGGTCACACCAGTTGTTGGTCGGGCCCGCGTCTTCTTCCTTCTCGCAACAGATGAAGGTGCGGTCCTCGACCCGGGCCACGTCCGCCGGATCCGAGAGCACGAGGTAGCTGCCGGGGCGTTTCGCATCGTTCAGGCGCTCGGCGGTGCCACCGGCCAGCATCAGTTCGAACATCTCGTCGTACTCGGCCTGGGAGCCGTCGCACCAGCGAATGGAATCGGGCTGGGTCAGCGCGGCGATTTCATCGACCCAGGCGAGGAGACGAGTATTGGAAGTGGGTGCGTCGGAACTCATGGGGGCCTCATTATTGCTCTGCGATGGAAATGAAAAACGGGACGAACCGCGCTCTTCTCGGAGGGCGACCCGCACGATGCTCTGGGCTCGTCCAGGTGGGTCGCCCCCGGGCGTGGGCCGTTGACCGTCCCTCGCCCGAACCACTCCGAGAGCAATAATGGCGATCCGTTCTTGGGCAGATCCTGACACGTTTAACCGGTAACGGTAGGGGGCAGATCTGGTTTTCCCATGGCCCAGCCGACCCCGTTTTCGGTAGAATTGGCACGTTTGGTGCCACTTGAAGCAGGAGGATGGGAATGCCGCTCGACTACGTGGATTTCGAGGCTGCGAAGGACCGAAAAGGCCTGCGAATGGTGGTCGTCACCGGCGTTCCGAGCCCGTGGGGCGAGGCGGCCAAGGGCATC
Organism: bacterium; assembly: GCA_024228115.1. Lineage (NCBI taxonomy): Bacteria > bacterium. The sequence goes on along the minus strand of JAAETT010000040.1, from coordinate 2,913 downwards.
TTGTACGCAAAGCAGATCCCGTGGGCGGCGGTAAAGCTCGATCAGGGCAACGACGCGATGGCCGAGTGGACCGGCGAGCGAAGCGGTCCCGTCGCGGTCTATGAGAACGAGACCCCTCGCAGCGGTTGGGCCGAGATCCTGTTGCTGGCGGAGAGGCTCGCCCCCGGGCGCGCCCTCCTACCAACGAACGCAGGGGACCGCGCCCTCGTATTCGGCCTCTCGCACGAGATCTGCGGCGAAATGGGACTCGGTTGGTGCAGGAGAAACGCGGGCGTGCACGGGACCCTCTCCGGTGGCGCCGGGTTCCCGAAACCGGCCGCCCAATACCTGGCCGGGAAATACGGCTATCGGCCGGAGGAAGCTGGCCTCTACGCCACGCGCATCATCGATGTGCTGGGCATGCTGGCGCAGCGTCTCCGTGCGCAACAGGCGGACGGAACTCCGTACCTTGTGGGCGCATCGTTGACGGCAGCCGACATCTACAGCGCCACGTTCATGGCGCTCTTCAAGCCGCTCCCGCCCGAGCAATGCCCGATGGCCGAGGCCATGCGGCCGGCGTTCGAGAATCTCGATGACGCGACCGCCAAGGCCCTGGATCCGATCCTGCTCGAGCACCGGGATTTGATCTACGCGAAGCACCTCGAACTACCGCTCTCGATCTGAGCGAGAAAGGCAGGCCGATGCCCAGGCCCTCCCGCAGATGGCTCTTTCTCGGAGCGCTCTACCTCGCATTCTTCGGCTGGTACACCTCTTTCGGTGGCCCACTGACCGCCGAAGAAGTGGACGCGTTCGTCTCCACCTTGCGAGAACGCGGGGCCGACCCGGATACCGTCGAACGCTTTCGTCACTTCATGGAATCCGACACCGGCGACGATTTCGCGATGCTGAACGTGATCCAGTTGAACGACGTGCCCAAACAGGTGCCAGGCGTCGAGCCCGGCGAGACCTCCGAAGAAGTGCTCCGGAAGTACACGGCGCCGTTCATGGGCCGCGCCCTGCGCAGCGCCGCACACCCGGTCATGTTCGGCAGGGCCGCCGCGCCTGCCGTCGACGTGTGGGGAATCGAGGGTGCCGACAATTGGTCCACCGGTGCCCTGGTCCGCTATCGGAGCCGCCGGGACCTGTTGGAGCAGGTCGTGGCCGTCGGGCCCACAGGAATCCACGATTTCAAGATCGCGGCCATGGCCAAGACGATCGCGTTCCCCCTCGACCCGTGGTTCCAGCTCGGCGATCCCCGCCTGGTTTTCGCGCTGGTCCTGGGCATCGTCGGCTTGACGTTCCAGAGGCGCCGATCAGGCGAATAGTTCTTCGGCCAGTCGCTGGCGTTGATACGTGCCGTCACCGTAGAGCAGTTGGTTGTGGAGGCTGCGTTTGAAGAAGAGGTGGACATCGCATTCCCAGGTGAAGCCGATCCCGCCGTGGAGCTGCACGGAACGATCAGAGGCGTAGGCCCCGGCATCGGAGGCTGCGCTCTTGGCCATCCGGGCCGCCGTTTCCGCGTCGTCACTTCCTTCATCGATGCAGCAAGCAGCGTGGTAGAGAATCGATCTCGCACGATCGACTCCGACCATGACATCCACCAGCGGGTGTTTGACCGCCTGGAAGAAACCCAGGGGGCGATCGAATTGCTTCCGGTGCTTGGCGTATTCGACGGTGGCTTGGAGTTGCCACTCACTGGTGCCGCAGAGATCCGCCGCGACGGTGACGAGCAATGAGGGCCATGCGCGCGCCAGCGCGGCTTCGGCTTCCCGACTGACCACGTTCGCCGCTGGGATTCGCACTTCATCGAATCCGATCGAGGCCTGGTCGCGGGTCAAATCGTGAATGTGGTCGCGCTCGAATTCGAGCCCGGCGGCATCGGCCGGTACGATGCAGAGGAGCAGCGCATCTTCCTGGCGCGCGGTCACCACCAACAGCTCGGCCTTCTGCGCATCTTGAACGAAAGACGCGCGTCCGGAGAGAACGACGGCATCGCCGTCCTGCCTGGCGGAAACACCCGTGTCTCCGGCAGCCCAGCTCCCGCGGGCATCGGTGATGGCCAATGTCGCCGGCGCGCCATCCGCGATGCGGCCCAGCCACTCGGAAGCCGCCTCGGGCTCGCCCTCGCGCAGGACGAAGGTCGCATTCAGGGTGGAAATCAAGGGCGAAGGCAACGCATGGCGCCCGACCTCCTCGACCAGTCCTACGATCCCCGCAACCTTGAAGCCAGCGCCACCCGCCGCTTCGGGTACGGCCAGGCCGGTCCACCCGAGCTCCACGATCTGCTTCCACAGGCCCTCGTCCCAGCTTGTCGGCTCTCCACGCTCGTAGACGGCCTCCGGATCCGCGGCCACGAGTGCGCGCAACTTCTCCACCGGCAGCTGCTCGTCCAGGAATTTCCGCGCCAGATCGCGAAGCAATTCCTCGTCCTCGCCAAAGCCGAAGTTCTTCGGGGCTCCCGAGCTTGCCATCTTCCCGCCCCCCTACTTCGACTTCGCCAGGCCGAGCACGCGCTCGCCCAGGATGTTCCGCTGAATCTCATTCGCACCGGCTGCGATCGTAAACCCGTACGAGTTCATATAGGCCAGCGGCCAATGCCCATCGTTGGGAGCCTTCCGATCGAGTTTGTAGAGCGTGCCATGCGCACCCGCGATCTCGACACCCAGTTTCGCATTCTTCTGTGCGAACTCGGAGCCGGTCAGCTTCGTTTGCAACGGCAGACGCATCGGATGGTCGCAGAGCGCCGGCACGCGGGAGCGTCGCCCGTTCTGGCGATTGCCCTCGGCAACGATCGCTTGATCCTCATCCAGGCCCCCTCCTGAACCCACTCGGCCATCGAGTAGGTTGGATGCACATAACACAGAGCATCCGCTCAGAAGGAGACCCGATGAGATTCTACACGAACAGCCATATGCACTCCTGCGGGATCGATCT
>JAAETT010000039.1 GCA_024228115.1 bacterium | reverse complement strand
CCAGAGCCTGGAACCCGAAGAGAGAAACGAAAGTCGGAGACGAGGGAGGAACGACGCGCCCAAGAAACAACGCTGCTCCAAGAGGGCAGGCGTCAGGGGACGTCACTGCCTGTTGACAACCGGGGGCCTGATAGGTGTTAGGGGCTGGAACGCTTCCGCATCGTCTCTACCGATCCTTGTACAAGAACGCGTCCGGCGTCGTCTTTGGCATGCGCATCCGCGGGAAGGCGCCGAGGGCGAAGTCTTCGAAGCTGCCCTGGAGCACGAGTTGGACGGGGAGGATCGACTCGCGGCCACGCACCAGGCCGTAGCGTTCGCGCATGCCCAGGAAGGTGTAGTTGGACTGTGCATGGGAGCGGCCGTCGGCGCGTTCCAGGCTGTGGAGGCGGGCGCGTTCGAAGTAGAGATCCCGATCCGCGTCGTGTTCGACCCGGGCGTCCCGGTCGGTGAGGAGGGTATGCAGGGTCGCTTCTTCCAATTGCGCGACCAACCGGGCCATGCGCTCTTCCGAGACGCGTCGGCGCTTCCGTTGCGGTGGCTGGCTGGGGCGTCCGTCGAGAAGGGCGATCTCGAGGACACGTTCGCCGAGGAGGGTGACGCCCGCGGGATGGAGTTCGCCGTTGCTGGGTTCGTCGTCCAGCAAGGTGGGGCGAAGGGCGAGACCCTCGGGCCCGGCTACGGCTGGGTTTTCGAGCAGGAAGCCGCGGCTGATGCGGATGTTCTGGCTGGTGGCGGTTCGCAGCTCTTCGCGCGCGGCCTCCCCCGCTTTCTGCCCACCTTCCGTGCCTGCGAAACGCTGAGCGGCATCCTGGAGCAGGCGGATGCGGACGTCACGGCGCTTCTCTTGCAGGGAGGCCTCGTAGGCCTGCGTTCCGGCGGCGTCGAGTAGCTCCGCCATCTCCTCGGGGCTGCTGCCTGGCGCGGTTTCGAGCAGCGCCAAAGCTCCCACCGCGTTGCCCCGGCGGCGTTCGTAGTCGACGAGCCAACGCCGGGCTTCCTCGGTGTGGGCACCCGCGGGCTCGCGCTCCAGGGTGCGCCTGGCCAGGACGGCCGGCACGCCTAGCGGCGAAAGCTCGAACGGTGCCTGGAGCAGCCGCATCGGAAGTCCGATCAGGACGGTCACGGTCGTCGGGATCTCCACGACGTACTCGAGCCAGCGTGGCAGGTGTCGCTCCCGTGGTCCGTCCTTCAGTGGGCCGAGCAGCGCCGTCCGGATCTTTTCGCTGCGTACCTGGTCGAGCGCCACCTTGAAGCCGCGATAGGGGTTCGTCTCGAAACTCTCCCATTCTGTTCGAGCGAATCGGGCCATCGTCGAGTTCGAGTCGTCCTCGGCCGCGAGCTGCTCGATGCGCTCCCAACGTTCGCCCTCTACGCCGCGAGCACCCGCGGCTAGCGCAAGGACATAACGTGCCTCGCTAGCCAGGGGCGCATCTGGCCCTTCGGCCAGGATTTCCCGAGCCAGCGTCGCCGCGTGCGATAGTTTCCCATCCGACGGTGCGAGAAGTGCCCGGGCGATGGCGGCCTGTCGACTCTGTTGAGCGAGTGCGTCGGGTGCAGCCGTCTCGGCCCGGGAACGTTCGGCGCGCCATGCAACTACCCGCTCCGTTGCAATCGCCCCCAGCTCCGTCGCCTCGGGATCTTCCGGTGCGTGGCGCAGGGCCCTCTTGGCATAGGCCGATGCCAGGAGGGGTACACCAGCGTCGAGCGCATTCCATCCCTTCTGGAGGGCCAGGTCGCGTTGGGTCCTTCCCCAGCGCAGCTGGGCTGCGTTGATCCTGTCCAGCAGTTCTCGCGCCTCGGGTGCCTGGGGGTTCTCCCGGACGAAGCGCTTCCAATGGTCCAGGGCCTGACGTTCCCCGGTCGTCAGCTCGTCTTCCATATGCTCGGCAAGCGCGATGTTGATCACCGATTGCGCAAGCCGGTAGGGCAACAACACGCCGCCGACCGAGCGCCCCACCGATTCCATCATCTCGTTCGCCACCCTGCCGTAGCGAACGATGAAACGATCCCGCAGTCGTCGACTCGCCAGCGCCAGGGGGTCGTCTTCGACTTCTTCCTGGATGCGCTTGTGCAAGGCGGCCGGCACATCCGAGCGTTCGAGCAGGGCCCCGCTCGCCATGCGGCGAATGCGCGGGTTGGTGATGGTGGCATTCCGTGCGTCGAGCGCGTAGGGAAGCAATCCACTCGTTGCTTCGCCAGCGGTCGTCCGATCTTCGTCCAAGGAAGCGAGTCGGCCGAGCTCGCGCTCGAGGTCCGCGTCATCGCCTAGCAAGACCGCGGTCGCCAGATCCCGCGAACAGCGGTCGAGTTCGTCGGGAACATACGGGGCGAGGAGAGGCAACGGCTCGAGCGGATCGACCGACGGCGTGAGCGTCGAGCAACCCGCAAGCGTCAGGAGGAGAGGTGCAAGGAGGAAGAGCTTCACGGGGAGAACCGATCCCGGTCGATCTTCAGCATGAACGCCAGGAACGCTTCGAGCCGTCGGGCGGCCTCGATCTTCTCTGCTGCGCCGTCTTGGTTCGAGACCGCTTCGTACATTCTCGCCGCCGCCTCCACCAGCTCCTCGAAGTGGGGTGGATCGAAACTCAGGCTCTCGGGCGGATGATCCTGGACGTACTCGATGGCCAACTCGGCGTACAAGTCGCCGAGGGCGAGCAAGTGACTGTTGGTGTTCTTGCTTTCCCGGTGAGTGACGACGAGCTGTTGGATTGCGGCAAGCGCTCGGACATCGCCATCCGGATACAGGCGCCTCACATCTGCAAGGAAACGTGCTCGGGCCAGATCCGTGCGCTCGATTTCCTCCTGGATCACGGCGGCGTAGTGGCTGCTTCCGATATCTGCGAGCACCACTTCGAGCAGGGCTCGGCGGCTCTCGAAAGCGGCGAGCGCCACCTCCCGGCTTATCGCGGCCTCGGTGCTCGGGGGCTCGAGTTGAGTGGCTTCGTCAAGGGTCTCGCAGATGGCGGCGCTGCGGAGGGAGTCTTCCCGAAGCGAAGGATCGCTTTCTCTCGCCTGACGGTAGCTCACTGCGGCCAGGTCGAAAGCGCGGATCCGCTCGAGCGCACGCCCCTTCGCGAAGGCGATCACATCGTCCAAGGTGCCCGCACGCAGGGCATCCGCATGAGCCGCCTCGAGGTTTTCGAGACGCAGAAGGGATGCCCTGTAGACGTTTCGACCCGTGAAATCCCGCGCAGGAGCGAAGCGATAGGTGTCATCGGGGATGTGGCGCCGCAGGACGGCCACGACCTCGAGCACGCTCTGGCTCGGCAGGTAACGAGGGTCGGGTTCCGGTGTTCCGGCACAGCCTGTCATGAAGACGCCTGACAAGAGCCCCGCCGCGATCTTCAGGAGCGTCCCGCTCGCGCCTCTCACGTCTCCTGGCTTCGTGCGGCGACAACGTTGAGCATCTTCTCGGTGGCGATCACGGCGGCCGCCAGCTGGTCCGAATCCACGGCCAGCGTCGAAAAGGACTCTTCTCCTGGGCGCCCCTGCCAGGTGATCAGGGTTTCGACCAGGGCGCTGGTGCGTCCGCCAGGCGGAATACGCACACGGAAATCCTGCAGCTTCGGAACGACGAGTCCGAATTTTCGTGCAGCCTTCTTGAGCGCATTCATGAACGCGTCGTATCCGCCATCACCGCTGGCCTTGGCGGATACCGTGTCGCCTCGGAAGGCCAGTTCGACGCTCGCCTCGGGAGAACGATCGCTTCCGACGGAGACATCGTAGTGTTCGATTCGTAGCAGATGCTCCCTTGGCGTCTTGAGCACGTCCGCAATGATGAAGCGCAGGTCTTCCGGCACGACCGTGTGCTTCTTGTCGCCGAGGCTGACGATTCGCGCGAGCACGAGATCGCGCTCCTTCTCTTCGAGTTCGATGCCGAGCTGGGCCAGGTTCTGATCGAGGGAAGCCTTGCCCGAGAGCTTGCCGAGCGCATAGCGACGTTTTCGCCCGAAGCGTGCAGGGACGAGCCGGCTCTCGTAGAGGTCTCCCTTGGCGTCGCCGTCCGCGTGGATCCCGGCCGTCTGGGTGAACACGTCTTGCCCGACGATCGGAGTATTCGTCGCCACTTCTTTTCCGCTGAAGATTTCCACGAGACGGGAGACACCTACGAGCCGTGATTCGTTCACGCCGGTGATGAAGGGCCCATGATCGTGTAAGGCGGCGACGGATTCGGAGAGCCGCGCGTTGCCTGCCCGCTCGCCGAGGCCATTCACGCTGGTGTGGACGCCGCGCGCGCCCGTTTCCACCGCAGCCAGGACGTTCGCCGTCGAGAATCCGTAGTCGTTGTGGCAATGGTATTCGAAGTGCACATCGGGGAAGCTCGCAACCATCAGGTCGATTCCCCGCCGAACATCTCGTGGCGCCTGGGTGCCGAGTGTATCCGCAAGGAACACCCGATCCACCCGGTGTTCGCCGAGCGCGCGCAGCATGGCGAAGACGTAATCCGGGCTATCCACGACGCCGCTCGACCAATCTTCCAGGTAGACGTTCGTGCGTACGCGACGCTTCCGCGCGTAGACGAGGGTTTCGGCGACCTTCTTGCGATGCTGCTCCGGCGCCATTCGCAGCTGGGTCGCGCAATGATGCTCGGAGCCCTTGACCAGCAGGTTGAGTACACGCCCGCCGGTCTCGTGGAGCCAATCGACGCTCTTGTTGCCGTCGCAGTAGCCGAGCATCTCGATCCGACGCAGCATGCCGGCGCGTTTCGCCCAGCGGCAGATCTTCCGGGCTGCCTCGCGTTCGCCCTCCGAAACCCGGGTGCCCGCGATCTCGATGCGATCCACGCCCACATCGGCCAGCAGGGCCCGGGCGAGTTGGAGCTTTTCCTCCGGGGTGTATGCGACTTCCGGAGTCTGCTCGCCGTCCCGCAGGGTGGTATCCATCACCTCGACACGCCGTCGGTCAGCATGCCGGTTGTCGGTCTGGCGGCTCGGCGGCTCGCTCATTCGGTTGGATCCTCCGCGAACGGTAGACTCTACCCATGTCAGAAGACTCCCGCCCCGCGCCGGGCGGCTTCGAAGGTGTGGTGGGCCCGGACGAGGATGGCTGGCGGCTGGACGCGTTCCTGGCGGCCTCCCTGGGGATTTCCCGGGCAGGCGCACGGCGGGCCCTCTCCCGCGGCACGGTCACCTGGCGCGAGCGCCCCGTTGGGCTCGATGCCAAGGGTGCACCGATCGCCGAGGGCGATCGGATCCACGTGGTGCGGGAGCCGGATCCCAGCGAGGCCCCGCCCCGCGCCGAGCCCGATCTCCCGCTCGAGATCGTGGCTTCGGGTGACGGTTGGCTCGCGCTCGACAAGCCCGCCGGCACGCCCGTGCACCCCCTCCAGGTCGACGAGGGTGGCTCGCTGGCCAACGCGCTCGTGGCACGACATCCGGAAGTCGTCGGGGTAGGCGAAGGGGGCTTGCGCAGTGGGGTCGTGCATCGTCTGGATGTCGATACGTCGGGTGTCCTGTTGTTCGCCGTCCAGGAAGAGGCATGGCAGCGGCTTCGCGAGGCGTTCAGGAGTCACAAAGTCGAGAAGACCTATCTGGCGATCGTGGCGGGCCGGCTCGAGGGCGAGTTGGCCCTGCAGTTGAGTGTGGGGCGTCACCGGCCTGCGAAGGTTCGCGTGCTCTCGGAAGATGACGCTCGGCCTGGCCGCGGCCGTCCGACCCGAACGCGTTGGCGCTCGCTCCTGGCCACCGATGAAGCCAGCTTGGTCGAGGCTCGCCCGACCACCGGCTTCTTGCACCAGATCCGTGCCAGCCTGGCGCATCTGGGCCACCCGATCCTGGGCGACCCTCGCTACGGCGGGCCGGAGCACGAACTGGCGCCTCGTCAAATGCTCCACGCTCAGCGGGTTCGGTGGAAAGAAGTGGAGGCCAGTTGCGAGCCGCCGGCTGATTTTTCTGCCGCGTTGAACGGGCTCGGATTGGAGAGCTGAGCTGCGATGCAACCGACGAGTGTCCTGATCGTCGTCGCCTCCGAGACGGGCCGCACCCTGCGCATGGCGGAATCCCTCGCTGACGGCGCACGGGAGATCAGCGAGAGTGTGACCCTCACGAGTGCCGCGGAGGCAAGGAACGAGCAGCTGCTTGCGGCCGATGCGATCGTCCTCGGCAGTGGCGTGCATATGGCGGGCATGGAGTCGTCGATGCGCGGGTTTCTGGAGCGGACCGCACCGCTCTGGATGCAGGGCAAGCTGAAGGGAAAGCTGGGAGCGGTATTCGCCAGTGCAGGAGCGGGCGGGCGGGGTGGCGGCGAGCTCACCCTGATTTCGTTGCTGGCGACGTTGGCCGAGCATGGCTTGCTGCTCGTGCCGATGCACAACCGCCTGGATCAGTTCGCAGCCGCGGGCTGCCATTGGGGGCCCCTGGCCGAGACGAGTCCCAGCAAGACGGGCTCTGGGCCAACCGAGACGCAGTTGGCCTCCGCTCGGGCCCATGGGCGCTGGATCGCCGAATGTGCCGATCGGTGGAGTTCGTAGCGCAGGTTCTCAGCGCTTCGCCGGTTCTCGTTTTCGAATCAGTGTAAGGCCGTCGAAGCGGCCTAACATCGTTGCGTCCAGTCGTGGATCGGCTGCAACCTGGTCGTTGAACGACCGGATGGCTTCGGTGTCTGGGTCCACCCGCGCTGGATCGATGACGGCCCCGCTCCAGAGGACGTTGTCGACCAGGATCACGCCTCCCGTCCGCATCCGCGGAAGGAGATGCTCCAGGTAGCTGGCGTAGCTCGTCTTGTCCGCGTCGATGAAGGCGAGATCGAAGCTCTCTTCCATGGGCAGGGCTTCCAGGGTTTCGTTCGCCGGGGCGAGGCGAAGCTCGATCCGCTTGCTGAGCCCCGCTCTCTCCCAGTAGCGACGGGCGATACTCGTCCATTCCTCGCTCACATCGAGGCATAGGAGCGCACCATCCTCGGGCAGGCCGCGGGCGATGCATAGGGACGAGTAGCCGGTGAAGGTTCCGACCTCGATCGCCCGACGCACGCCGAATGCCCGCGTAAGCCATGTGAGCAGGGCGCCCTGCTCGGCGTCGATCTGCATCGCCGCGAGCAATCCGATCTCCGCCGTTTCTTCCTGGAGCGCCCGGAGCACACCATCCGGAGGCTCGCTTCCGTGGGCGACGACGTAGTCGTAGATCTCGGCGCTCTGGCCCAGGGATTTGGTGCCCAACGACGATCTCCCTACTTCTTTTTCAGCGCCGCCATCTGAAGACGCATCGCGATGGCCTTCTCCTCTTCCGCCTCGGGGATCATGCCCTTCTGCTGATAGAAGATGGAAAGGCTGGTGTGGCTGAGAGGCTCGTCGGGCTCGAGCTCGACGAGCTTCTTGCCTGCTTCGATGGCGGCATCGAGCTGCCCCAGCTTTTCGAGGCTCATGGCGAGCCCGTTCCAGGCCCGTGCGTGGCCGGGGTCGGCCTCTACACAGCGGCGGTAGGCCTCGATCGCCGGCTCGAGGCGCTCGTTCAGGTAGTGGTCGAAGGCTTCCTTGTAGTGGGCCACGGCATCACTCATCCGGGTAGAGTGGCCGAAGCGCGTGGAGGTCTGCAAGTCTGTCAGGATCAGCACCAGATTCTGGCGTGTCAGATGTAGGTTGTGAACGGGGTGGGTCCTTCGGAAGATCGATGAGTTTCTTGCGCACGTTCTTCATGGCGGAGGTCTTTCGTACCCTGGCGTTCCTGCTCGGGGCGATGCAGGCCCTCATCCTCCATTGGCTGTGGGTCGTGGTGCTAGGCCACCCGGTCCCCCCGTGGCCGATCGCCTTCGGAATCCTTGCGCTTCTGGTCGGCCTGAACGTGGCTTCATACGCACCCCTGCGCCGCGCCCGGCGCCGCGAAGGAACGATCGGTGTGGTTGCACGGAGCTATATGACGGCCGGGGTGGCGACGCTCCTGCTCGGCATGGCGGTGGTCGCGTTGTGGGCGTTTGCGCTGCCGACCCGGTTGGTGCTCGGCGCCGTCGGCATTGCGCCGAAGACCCAATGGGAGTGGCTTCAGCTCGGAGGCAACACGGCACTGCTGGCGGCTGCAGGCGTGATCCTCTGGGGCGCCACCCTCGGCCAGGCACGCTATGACCGGACCAACACCCGGCTGCCGCTTCCGGGCCTCGACCCATCGTTGGAAGGTCTTCGTGTCGTCCAGATCTCGGATCTTCATATTGGCAACAAGATGGAAAGCGAACGTCTGGATCGGCTCGTGGACGATGTCAACGCCATGCAGCCGGATCTGTTGGTACTGACGGGCGACCTCTTCGATTTCGATCCGGCGTTCGTCGAGGCCGGAGCGCAGGGGCTCTCCCGCTTGCGAGCGCGTTTCGGCGTGTTCGCCGTGCTGGGCAATCACGATATGTACACCGGTGCGACGGCGGTCGCCGAGGGTCTTGCGGCTCATGCACCCAACGTTCGATTGCTTCGCGAGGAGATCGTGCGTTTGTCAACGGATGCGCCCCTCTATCTTGCGGGCATCGATGACCCCGGGCGCTTGTGGACCGATCCGGAGCTGATCCTCGATGAACTGGAAGAGCTTGGGACGCATTTGCCCGACGATGGACCCACGATCCTCCTGAGTCATCGTCCCGATGCCGTGACCCAGGCAGCACGACTGGGCTTCGCGGCGGTACTCGCGGGCCATACCCACGGCGGCCAGATCGCATTGCCCGGCATGGCCGTCCGCGTGAACCTGGCCCGGCTGATTTCTCGCTATCCGCGAGGCCTGTTCCGGGTCGGAGAGACCAGCCTCTACGTGAACCGCGGCGCAGGTGTGGCCGGGCCGGCGATCCGCATCGCGGCGTCCCGTGAGATCGCGACCCTCGAACTCACATCCGCCTGACACGTCGCCCCTCGCGGGATGTCCATCGGGAGCGTATTCGTGGGAACACGGCGGCGGTTGCGCATGCCCTCGGGCACCGCTCAGCTCAGCGCGGCCCGAATCCGTGTGAAGAGCTGGCCGATACCGCCCCTGTCCCGATCCAGCTGGAAGTAGTGATCGCCGTCATCCTTGACGAGCAGGCGTACCCTTTGCCCGGCGAGAGCACCCTCGGGCAGCTCCTCCCCGGCCAGGTGATCGAGTCGGGCGAAGACCCGCGTGCCGTCGAGACTGACGACCGCAACATGAACCGGGCCTTCCTGGGGGCCCGCAGTGATGTGGATGGTCGTGGCTGCTTCCACCACCGCCCGGGCACCATCGAGTTGGGCCGGATCCGGTGTGGGTCGGGGCGCGCACGCTTCGAAATGCAGTCGCGGTTCAGGTACGGCCTCCGGCAGGCGAAGCGACTCGCTGCTCTCGAGGACGGTGACGAATACGTTGTTTCCCGGTCCGCCGATCGAATGCGCGATGCCGATCGTGGCCCCGTGCACCTGAGCGCGCGGATTGGGAAACCGACCCTGCAATTGGAGTGCACATTCAGCGATCTGGAACAGGCCGGTGCCGCCGACCGGGTGGCCTCGCGCCTTGAGGCCGCCCGATAGATTGGCCGGCACTCTCCCTGCGATTCCGGTCACCGGGTTCGCGATCGGATCTCCCGGGGTGCCATTCGTGTCGCCTACGAGCGCTTCGACGACTTCGTCGTCGCGCAGCAAGCCGAGATCCACCAGACCGATCGGGAGCAGGCTGTTGAAGGCGTCGTGGGCTTCGACGACGAGGCCGGCGAGGTGCCGCGGATCGCGGATGCCAGCGCGGTAGTAGGCGACACGGGCGGCTTGCCGGGTCGCGTCCAGATGATCGAGCGCATCGCGGTCGAGCACCGAGGAACTCTCCGTGGCGGAGCCCAGGCCGGCGACGCGTAGCCCGGCCGGTCGCGAGGTCAGGATCATCGCGGCTGCGCCATCGCAGATCGGCGAGCAATCCTTTCGCATCAGCGGCGTTGCGACGGGAAAGTTCTGGTCCGCGTCGAAGTAGGCTTCGAGTTTTTCTGGTTTGCCGTAGAATGCCGCCAGCGGATTCTCTGCGCCCAGGGCGTGAGCCCGCATCATCAACCGGGCCAGGGTCGCACGGGCTTCTTCATGGGAGATGCCTGCCTTGCCGAGCCAGGCCTGGGTGACCAGCGCGATCAAACCGGGCATGGTGAAGCCGAAGCGTCGCTCTTCCGGGTCGACGGTCTTCGACATGATGTGGGTCGCTACCTGGGTGGTCACCGTCTTCATGCGTTCGCCTGCCAACACGAGCACGCTCTCGCATTGGCCGGAGGCGATCTTGTGGTAGGCCTCGTGGAAGGCAGCCGCCCCCGTGGAGGATGCGGTTTCGCTGCGGACGGCGGGAACCCCACGAAGGCCCAACCGGTCGACCACCTTGGCAGCGATATTGGCCCGATTCTCGAATTCCTCGCTGTCCATGATGCCGATCTGCACGGCGTCGAAGCTTCGGACTCGCGAATCCTGGAGCGCCCGGGCGAACGCCTGCGCGAAGAGGTCGAAGATGCTGCCGAATACCCTACCGGTGAGATCCACCTTGGTGAGTCCGACGCCGGCGATATAGACGGGCTTGGGCATGGCTTGCTGAACGTTACCTTCGTCCCGCGCTGTCTCCCGCTGTAGGGGACAACCCACGAGGGACGAAGAACATGAGTCGAGCGAAAGGTTGGATTCTCGGTGTTCTGCTGGTGGCGGTACTCGCGGCCTTCTGGTTCGAGACCCGGCCGATGGGCGTCGAGCCTGGCAGCGTGGTGGTGATCCAACTCCAAGGCAGCTACGCGGACGCTCCGGCAAATCCGCTTCTGGCGCGGCTCACCGGCGGAGGTGAAGGCTCATTGACGTCGCTGCTCGGTGAGCTGGCGAAGCTGGAGCGGGACGACCGGGTGGATACGGTCGTGTTCCGCATTCGCAGTCTGGCGCTCGGCTGGGGCCGGGTGGAGGAGATCCGCGATGCCATCGCACGGCTTGCCGACGCCGGTCGCAAGACCGTCGCATACCTCGAGGTCGAAGGCTTCGGCAACGGGTCCTACGTGGTTGCGACCGGCGCCCAGCACATCGTGGCAGCGCCGGGCCATCGCAACCCCTTCGTCGGGCTTGCCGGTGAGTACCTCTTCCTGGGCGGCCTGTTCGAGAAGCTGGGCGTCGAGATCGAGTACGAGCGCATCGGGCGCTACAAGAGCGCAGTCGAGAGCTACGCCGCGAAGGAGATGTCGGGCCCTGCCCGCGAGATGCAGGAGGCCCTGGTCGATTCGATCCAGGAGCGCTTCCTCGCAGTCGTTGCAGAAGGCCGCGGGCTCGAGACCAGCGCCGTCGAGAAGGCGATCGATCAGGCACCCACCGGCGGCGGGCCGATGATTCAGCTCGGCCTGATCGACGAGGTCCAGACCTGGACGGCACTCATGGAGGGCTTCGCAGACCAGCCGATCGTCGAAGCTTCCGACTACGCCCAGGTCGGTCTGGACGCGCTCGATTTCGAGCCCGAGGCCACCTTTGCCCTGGTGCACGGCTCGGGCCCGGTGTTGATCGGCAAGGGCCAGTACGCCGCCGGCGGCTCGCCGGTGCTGGCATCGGATACGGTGGCGAAGGCTCTTCGCGAAGCCTCCGAGGATCCGGAAGTCCAGGCGATCATCTTTCGGATCAACAGCCCGGGCGGCTCGGCTCTGGCCTCGGATATCGTCTGGCAGGCCGTGCAGGACGTGCGCAAGACCGGGAAACCCGTGATTGCCTCGATGTCCGACATGGCTGCTTCCGGTGGCTACTACGTCGCGGCTGGCGCGGACAAGATCGTCTCCCACCATACGACCTATACGGGTTCGATCGGCGTGTTCGTGCTTCGCCCGGTGATCGGTGGCTTGCTCGAGAAACTCGGCGTGGGTGTCGAGACGATCACCCGCGGCCCCCACGCAGGCCTGCTGCTCGGATCGGAGCCACTCTCGGAGGAGACTCGTGCCGTGCTGCGGGACGATGTCGAAGGCGTCTACGAGCTCTTCCTGGAACGCGTGGCGGAAGGGCGCGACCTGGAACGGGACGCGGTCGATGCCATTGCTCAGGGTCGGGTCTGGACGGGCGCTCAGGCATTGGAGATCGGTCTGGTCGATTCGCTAGGCGGGCTACGTGACGCCGTGGTCGAGGGCAAACGACTCGTCGACCTGGAAGACGATGCGCCCGTGGTGCTCGTGCAGTACCCCCGCCCGCGTCCCCTTGCCGAGGAGCTGATGGAGCTCTTTGGTGGGATCCAGAGCGCTGTCACTCCCGAGCTGCCGCTACCGGGTACACTCGCCTCCCTGGTCCAGTTGATTCGCGTGCTTCCGGCGGGTGCACCGCTACTCGTGCCGCCGGGCCTGATGGAGGTTCACTAGATGCAAGCCAGGCCAACGTGGCGGAAGTAATCGCGAGCGACGGCGTGCGCCTCTACGCGGAGGCGACAGGCGTCGGGACGCCGCTCGTGCTCTCGCCCGGCTATTGCCAGACCCACGAGAATTTTCGTCCTCAGGTCGAGCCCTTCGTGGCGGCTGGCTACCGCGTCGTCTTGTGGGACTACCGTGGCCATGGCAAGAGCGAGGTACCCGAGAACGAGGCCGCCTACTCGATGGAGCAGGTGGTGGACGATCTCGGTCGGGTGCTGGCGTGGGCAGCACCCAACGAACCGGCGGTCGTGGGCGGGCTTTCGTTCGGTGGTCTCGCTTCGCAGCATCTTGCCCTGGCCCATCCGGAACGGGTGCGTGCGCTGTTGTTGATCGCCAGCGGGCCCGGTTTCAAGAAGCCCAAGGCCCAGGCCGGCTGGGAGGCTCAGGTGGACCGGATCGCCGGCCGTCTCAAACGCGTGGGCTTCGGGGGCTATACGAGCGGACGCGCCGCACCCAACTCGATCGGTCTCCGCCCGGAACTGCCCGCCGCCCAGTCCGCGGGCCGCGCGATCGAAGCCCAGGATCCTGTCGGTGTGGCGCACTTCGGCCGTGGAGTGGCCGGTCCGGCGACCTCGACCCTGGATCGACTCGCGGATATCCAGATTCCCGCATTGATCCTGGTAGGGAGCCTCGACGCTGCCTACCAGGCTGCAGCCGAGGTGATGACGGCCAAGCTCCCGCGCTCGAAGCACGTCGTCATCCCGGACGCCGGCCACTGCGTCAACATCGAGGAGACCGAAGCCTTCAACGCCGCGGTCCTCGCTTTCCTGGATGATCCCCCGGGGGCGAATGATTGAGTCGGGAGCCAAGCCGCCCACTTCACTGCGCAACTCGGAGGGTCGAGGCGGGTTGTAGACCTGGAGTGGAGACGAGCTTGCCGGAGGCGGTGGATGAGGATGTCCAGCTGATGCTGGCTTTCGCAGGTGGCGACGAAGCCGCCTTCGATGCCCTGTTCGATCGCTGGGCCGGGCGCCTGCTCCGCTTTCTGGAACGCATGGTGAAGGATTCCGCCGTGGCCGAGGAGCTGCTTCAAGAAAGCTTCTTGCGCGTGCATCGCGCGAAGGAGCGCTACCGCCCGGAGGCGCGTTTCTCGACCTGGCTGTATACGATCGCGGGCAACGTGGCACGCAACGAGCTGCGTCGGCCTTTCAGACGGAGTCACCATGAGAGCACCGGGGAGGATGCGGAGGGTGACTTCGCTCCGCTCGTGTTGGTGAGCACCGCGCCCGCAACGGATGATGTCGTCGAGGCGCGGCGCCAGGGCGACGCGGTCGAGGTGGCCCTGGCCGAGCTCCCCGAGCGCCAGCGCGCGGCCCTGTGGCTCGCGTCCGTCGAAGGCATGTCCTACGCCGAGGTTGCGGAGGCTCTGGGAACGAGTGAGAAATCGGTGAAGGCATTGGTGCACCGGGGTCGCACGACGTTGGTGCGCCGGTTGAGCAGTGCGGCCTCCGGGCAAGTCGGGCCGGGCGAAACCAAGGGAGGCGTGGCATGAACGCCGAATTCGAAGCTCAGCTCTCCGCCTATCTCGACGGTGAGCTGTCGGCCGAGGACGAGGCCCGCATGCGCGAGGCCATCGCTGCATCTCCCGAGCTGGCGCGCAGGCTCGCCGAACTCGAGAGCGTGGACGCAGCCCTGGCTGCGGTGCCCACTCCTGCCGTTCCTGCGGGAGCGCAGGCTCGCTTGCGGGAGCGGATCGCGACCGATGTGGCGTCGCCACGTGCGCAGACCGTTGGAGCCGCCGCCGCGCCCGGAGTTCGTGCACCGCGCCGCCGAAGCCGTGTTCTGGCGATGGCGGCGGCAGTCGCTGCTGCGGCCCTCCTGGCTTGGCTGATCCTTCCCCGCGCTGGAGAGGAATCCTCTCTCGTTGCCGAGCAACCGGCGCCTGTGGCACCGGCTCCTTCCCCGTCGACCACGGTGGAGCCTGATCCTGCCAGCGACCGCCAGGTGGCAGATGGGTCGATTCACGAGGCCGCCCCGGAGGAAGATCTTCCGGATCTTCTGGCTCCCGAGGAGATTGGCGAGGACTTCGACGGCGAACTCGATCCGGAAGATGTCGCCGTCGTCGAGGTGCTCGAGTGGCTGGCCGCGCTTGAAGCGCTCGAGCCGGACGAAGGCCGCGGGTGAAACGGGCGACGCGCAGCTTGCTTGCTTCGGCGGTCTGCGGGCTGCTCCTGCTGGCGTCTCCGGCGCGTGCCGAAGAGCCCCATCGCCCGACGCCCGAAGAAGTGCGCCGTGACGCGCCGCTGTCATTGCGTTCGTGGATCGCCGGTCTTCCAGAAGAGCAGCGTCGCGGTGCGATTCGACGCCTGCGCAACATGCCGCCCCGTCGGCGTGCGGAATTCTTCGAACGCTGGAAGGGGATGAGTGAAGGTGAGCGAACGGCGTTCACCCAGCGCATGGAGCGCCGGATCCGCCGGAACGATGCCAGAGCAGATGGCCAGCATCGCCGAGCGATGCGCGAACGCATGGCAGAGATGTCACCGCCCCGGCGGCGCCAGTTCCGACGCCAGCTGAAGCAATGGCAGGGGCTCGAAAGATCGGAGCAGGACAAGCTGCGTCGCCGCCTCCATCACTTCCGCAAGCTCACCGCCGAGGAGCAGAAGGCCCTGGTCGAAGAACAATTCTCCTCCCGGTCCACGGAGGAGCGCGCCGGAATTCTCGAAGGGCTGCGCGCCGCGTCGTCGGCCCTCGACTGAATTCCGGCTACGCTCCGCTCGTGACCCCCGAAGCGAGCCAGGTTCTGGCGCAAGACCTGTGTCGGATCTTCCTCGGCTGGAAGCTGCGCGACGATTACGAGGCGTTGCTCGCGATCGGCGAGGGCTCCCTTCGCCTGGATCTTCGAACGGGCGAGGCATGGTGCGACGGCGATCCGCTGCCCTCGCTCTTCATCGGCGAGGAACTACGCCGGGAAATCGAGAAGGCCACCGGCATCAGCAAGGCAATCGAAAAAGCAGAACTCGACGCGGAGTTCCAGACCCGCGGTCTCTGGCGCCGCGGCGAGCAGGTCCCCTCCCTGGAGATCGCCTGCCGCGTCCGCCTGCGCGTAGCAGGCCGAGAAGTAAGCGCAGAAGCGAGCACACAAGCGTCTTCGGAGCCTTGAGCCGCTTCGCTTTTCGTGCGTAGCGCGGAGCCGCCGGGGCTGGGCACAGGTCGGGCGGAATGGCTCGGCCGGGGGTCGGGTGGCCGCGTAGGGAGGTGGACGGGGTGTTGCCCTTCGCGGCTTTCGCCGCGGGCAACCTACGCGCACGCTTGGCCGCGCCTATGCCTGCGCTTGATTTCCGCCCGACCTGTGCCCAACCCCGGCGAAGCGGTTCTCATGAGGAAGGTCGCCGAACCCAGGAGGCACGGGCAGAGCAAGAGCCCGGTTCCTTGCTGAAACGGTGAAGCCAACGCGTGGCCCCTCCTTCGGCTGAAGCGCCCTAACGCCTCCACCCAAAATTCCCTGTTAGCGACGCGGTATCGTGTCACCTCCCACGCAAGATCGCGGGGCGGGGGGCGGTCAGCGCGGAAATAAAGCGCAGGCATCTCGTCGCGTGAGCGTGCGCAAGTTCGCTAGCGGCAAAGCCGCGTAAGCGAACCCGCGGCCAAGTCGAAAGCGGCCCCCCGATCCCCAGCCGAGCCATTCCGCGATGGCCGCCCCCCGCCCCGCGATCCACCACGAGAAGCGAAGCGGCCCCCGCCACGGTCAGCGACGTACCAGGGCCCGACGCTAGACCCGTTCTCGCTCGGATTGCTGCAGCGTATCGGTGAGCATGAAGGTCCCGGTCGATTTGGCGACGACGCGATCTTCTCCGTCGATCAGGCTTGCTTCGGCGTAAGCCGTGCGGCGGGAGACGTAGACACAGCGGGCTTCGGCGCGAAGGCTTCCCTTCTGTACGGGACGGAAGAAGTTGATCTTCGCCTCGATCGTTGCGCAGCCCCGTCCCTCGGGAAGATGGGAGATCACCGCGCGGCCCATGGCCGTGTCGAGCAGGGTGAAGAAGACACCGCCGTGGACTCGTTCCGCCGTGCTCATGTGGAACTCATCGACGACCATCTCGATGTGGCACTCGCCGTCGACGGCGCGCACGGTATGCATTCCCAATCGTTGGGTGAAGTCGTTCACGGCGCTTCCCGGATTCCCTTCTCTTCGGCCCAACGCCGCAGCGCGCGGGTGCCGCCGCGAAAATGCAGCGCCCGGTGGCCGGCGGAGCGCATCATTTCGGCCAGATGCGCGCTCTTCAGGCCGTACTCGCAATACAGAACGTACGGTTGGTCCTTGGCGAAGGAAGCGTATGCGTCGAGGGCCCGTGAGAAGTCGAGCTGAAGGGCACCCGGATAGTGCCAGCTCTCGTATTCGTGGCGGACACGCAGATCCACCACGCAAGCGCCCTCGGGAACCCGGTCGGTCTCGATCTCGGGCATCCCGCAGGCCTCGGGATCGAGGCTGCGAAGCGCGAGGATTTCGCGTTCCTCGATGGCGCGCTCGAGGACGGCAGTGTCCATTTCCTTCTCTTGCTCCAGGATGACATCGAGCTTCGCCGCCGTCGCAGGCCGCCTCGGGACAAGCGCGCAGTACTCGCCGACCACCGCCGAGAGTTCCGCCGTGCCGATCTGTTCCGCCCGCCGGATGATCTCGTCCTTGTTGCTGCCGATCAGCGGCCGCAGGATCGGAAAATCGGTGGCCTCGCTGATCGTACGCAGGTTGACGAGGGTCTGGGAGGAGACCTGGCCGACGGCTTCACCCGTGATGATGGCATGGGCACCGGCCTGCTCGGCCACTGCGTCCGCGGCGCGCAGCATCAATCGTTTCAGGATCACCTGCCAGTAGCGCGGCTCGGCGACCCGCTGGAGTTCTTGCGTGACCGCGCTGAAATCGATGGCGTGAAGCCTGGGTCGGGTGCCGAAGGACCAGTTCTGGGCCAGCACCTGCATCACACGCAAGGTTCCGAGCTGGTGGCTGAAGCCGCCGAGGTTGCAGAAGACGTAGTCGAGATTCACGCCGCGCCGAAGCATCTGCCAGGAGGCGACGGCGGAATCGAAGCCGCCGGAGACCAACGAAATCGCGCGATCGCCCGTGCCGAGCGGGAGGCCACCGGGGCAGGGCAGGTTCTCCCGGAAGAAATAGGCGGCGTTCCCGTAGAGCTCGATGCGAGCGGTCACCTCCGGAGCGCTCAGATCGACCCTCGCGGCTCGCGGCAAGAGCCGCGCACCCAGCGCCATCTCGACGTCGTGACCACGTACACCCGGTACCGCGTCCGTTCCGACGGTGCGTGCACGTACGGCGAATCGTCGTCCCTCCACGGCTTCGCCAAAGAGCCGTTCGCCGTGCTCGACGATCTCGTCGAGGGTGTGCACCTCGTGGCGTTCCGCAGGAGCCAGGGATTGCAGGCCGAAGAGTCGTTCAAGCCGCGGCAGATCAGAGGCATCTTTCAACTCGACGAGGATTCGCTCGTATCGCCGCTCGACGTGGTAGCCATGGCCGGTCTCATCGAGGGCATCGCGGAGGTTGCGCAGCAGGCGGGTGACGAATTGGCGGCGCGTGGCCTTGGCCTTCGTCGAAAGTTCGCCGGAGAGGCGCAGCAAGATGAGGGCGGGCTCGGGCATCCGGCGCAGAATAGCGCGCTGGGTTCTTACCGAGCGAGTCGGACTTGGCATGTCGATCGACATGGGATGTGCAAGGATCGCGTCCGAGGAGATCGTCATGCGCTACCCGCCCGAGCACAAGCAACGCACCCGGCAGAAGATCATCCGAAAGGCCGGGCGGCTCTTCAAGCGCAAAGGCTATGCCGGGGTCGGCATCGACACGATCATGGATGCGGCGGGGCTCACGCGTGGTGGCTTCTACGGATACTTCCGCTCGAAGGGCGATCTCTTCGCACAGGTCCTGGCGGGCGGTGAGAACGATTTCATCGCCAAGCTTCGCAATCGGCCTGGGCCGGATTCGGAGGCGTTGAACGAGCAGGCGATGGAAATCGTGACGGGCTACCTCGCCTACGAGAATCGCGACACGGTGGGCAAAGGCTGCAATCTGGCCTCGCTCTCGGTGGACGCCGCGCGAGCGGATCGTGGATCACGCCGCGCCTACACGGCCCACGTGAAGGATTGGGTGTGTGAATTCCAGCGCGGCCTGGAGCCCGGAAGCGAAGAGCAGGCACTTCGGGCCCTGGCACTCTGCGTGGGCGGCATCGTTGTGGGGCGTGCTCTCGACGATCCGAAGCTGGCGCGGGCTCTCCTTGCCGCCTGCCGCAGTCAGGTGGCGGAGGAGCTCGGAGAAGGTTGACGCCCAGGTCGAATGGATGGCATGATGAATGACATGCAATTGGATTTCGAGCTCTATCACTTTCCCATCTCCCACTTCAACGAGAAAGCTCGTTGGGCGCTGGATTGGAAGGGCAT
This sequence comes from bacterium, assembly GCA_024228115.1. Taxonomy (NCBI): domain Bacteria; species bacterium. The sequence goes on along the minus strand of JAAETT010000039.1, from coordinate 26,758 downwards.
CGCCCATCGCCGGAACGCCCAGCTTCCCGGGCCTCACAAACTCGCGATGCAGCGCCTTTCCGGACAAGACCAGGTGCCGGTGTTGCGCCACGGGAAGAAGGTGGTCGCCGGCTCGAATCACATCGTTGCCTACCTGGAGGACCTGCAGCCCGAGCCGCGGCTCTACCCGGAGGATCCGACCCAACGAGCTCGGGCCCTCGAACTTCAAGCCTGGCTCGATGCCGATTTCGGTCCCGCCATCCGCCGGGCCCGTTTCGGGCTTCTGCTTCCGGAGAGGGACTACTTCGCCAAGCAGTTCACATGCGATCGCAGCCGGGCGGTACAGATTGCCTATCGCGCCATGCTGCCGGGCATCGCGGTGGTGATGCGAAAACAGATGGAGATCACACCCGAGAAGGTCGAGGAATCCATCCAGGTGACCCGCGACGTGATGGATCGTCTGCAGAAGGAGATCGGCCCGTCTGGCTATCTGGTTGGGGATGCCTTCAGCATCGCGGATCTCACGGCTGCGGCGCTGGCTTCGCCGGGTGTCCACCCGGACGGTGGGCCGATGCATCCGGAGCAGGCCCCCCCAGCCGTTGATGCATGGCTTGCCCGCTGGGCCGACCATCCGACTACCGCATGGGTGCGCGAAATCTATGCCAAGCACCGGAGCAAGAGCTGCGAGATAGCCTGATTCCCCGCGGGGTTCGCTTTCTTGCCACGAACCGCACTGTGGGGCCACTTACCCATAGGACTCATGCGGGAGTGGTTGGCACATGCAGTTGGTTCTTCGACGATCGCGCCGGACGGGTGCGGCTTTGTTCATCTTCTTGGTCGCAGCGCTGCTGTTCTCGGCCGCCTCGGCATCCGCGCTCACCATCCCCCTCACGCAAGAGTTCGATGGCGATCTGCCGGCCGCTTCCTATGCAACGGTCGATGTGGTCGCGAATTCCGGTGATCTCGAATTCACGATCACCCTCGGCGGCCTCCTCGGTGCCGGTGCCGACCTCCACGAGCTGTACTTCAATCTGGTGGGCAGCTTCACGGGCCTGTCGATCACGACGGACAACGCTCCGAACAGCGCCTACACCGCGCTGATCGGCCCGTCCGTCGCAGGAGGGGCCGGTAGCTCCTTCACTCATGGTGTGAGCTTCGGCAATGGCGGTGGCCCCCCCGGCAACGGAGTTCTCAAAGTGGCGACGTTCACACTCTCGGCGAATGAAGCACTCTCCGTGGACGACCTGTTGTTGAGCAGCTTCACGAGCTCGGGCATCGAAGCTCAGATCGCATTGCACATCCAGGGTACGAGTACTCCGAACGGTTCGGAAACCGTCGGGGGAGTGCCGGAGCCGGGAGCATTCGCCTTCGGAGCGCTGGCTGCATTGGCCTTCGCACTCCGTCGAGGTGGGCGCTAGGCGTCGGGGCCGCTGGCGCACCCGTCCTTGCGACGGTCGCTTCCACCAGCCCACAGCCCGTCCGGAAGACGCTGGATGGCCTGGCCGCCGCCGAAGGTATCCGCCATCCAGCCGCCGGGGTCCTGCACGTCGTGGCCACGGGCGGCAAGCGCTTCGCCTAACGTCGTGCCTTCCCTGACGGGTCTTTCCGGCTGCTCGATCCTTACGCTTCGGCCGTGTTCGAAACGGAATCGGGGTCGATCGAGGGCCTCCTGGGGGTTGAGGCCGTGATCGACGACGTTCGAGACGAAGCAGAGATGACCTTGGGGCTGGACGTGTCCGCCCATCACGCCGAAGGCCATCCAGGGTTCTTCGCCACGTAGCAGCATGCCCGGGATGATCGTGTGGAAAGGGCGTTTGCCGGGGGCGAGCACGTTCGGGTGGGTCGGGTCGAAACGGAATCCGGCGCCCCGACTCTGGAGCACGACACCGGTATCGCCGCAGCCGACACCACTACCGAAACCCGTGAACAGGCTCTGGATGAACGAGACGAGGTTCCCGTCTGCGTCCGACGTGCACAGGTAGACGGTATCTCCCGAGAGGCCGGGCGCGGGGGCTTCGAGGGCGTGTTCGCGTACGAGCGCCGCTCGCCGGCGCGCGTAGTCGCGCTCGAGGAGTGCCTCGACGGGCACCTGCGCATGCTCCGGATCCGCCACGTAGGCGTCGCGGTCCGCGAAGGCCAGCTTGATGGCCTCGATGCGCTGGTGCCATTCAAGAGCTGAGTCTCGAGGGTCGGCGTCGCAGTCGGGCGGCGGAGGAAGCTCTTCGAGGATGTTCAGGCCAATCAGTGCGGCAAGGCCTTGTCCGTTCGGTGGCAACTCGGCGACCCGCACGCCGCGGTAGGTCGTCTCGATGGGATCGACCCAGGTGCTCCTGTGCTCCTCCAGGTCGGAATGCGCGAAGCAGCCACCCATCTCGTCAGAGGTGGCAACGATGGCGTCCGCGATCGGAGAGGCATAGAACCCCTTGGCGCCATGGGCCGCGATACGCTCGAGGCTCGCAGCCAACGCCGGAACGCGAAACCAACTACCGGGCCGCGGCGCCTCGCCCCCAGGCGCCCAACACGCGCGGGCTGCATCGTTTTGGAACACCCCCATACGTGTCAGCGCAAACCAGTAGTGGCCAACGAGCTCGCTGACGGGAAATCCGTCCCTGGCGAGCCGGATGGCGGGTTCGAGGACGTCGGCAAACGCAAGCCGCCCAAGACGCTCGTGCAGGGTTTCCCAGGCATGCACTGCGCCGGGCACGGTGGCCGCCAGGATGCCGAGGCCGGGCACGTTGTGGTGTCCCAGGCTTCGATACAACTCGAGCGTGGCCGCACGCGGTGCCCGCCCACTGCCATTCAGACCGAGCAAGCGCTGTTCTTCAGCCGACCAGAGCAGCGCAAAGGCATCCCCACCGATTCCCGTCGATTGAGGTTCCACGACGCAAAGCGCCGCCGCTGCCGCGATGGCCGCATCGATCGCATTTCCCCCGCGCCGAAGCGTGGTAGTCCCTGCCGCCGTGGCGGCTGGCACGCTCGTACAAACCATCCCACTCCGCGACAGCACGCACGACCGCTCGGCGCGCTGCAAGTCCCCAGCTCGCCCTCGCCGTGTCGAGAATTCAGGAAGCTCCACCTCCCCAAAGTAGCCCAACACCCTGTTGCGTTACGTTTGGGGGATGGGTGGACGAATACAGGTTGAGCGCGATGGGCCGCTGGGGTGGTTGATCTTCGACCATGCGGAGCGACGGAATGCGATCTCGTCGGAAATGTGGGCGGCGATACCGGACGCGGCAAACGAGTTGGAAGAAGACGAGGATGTGCGCGTCGTCATCCTGCGGGGTGCCGGGGATGTCGCGTTCGTGTCCGGGGCGGATATCTCGGAATTCGAGGAGAAGCGTACCGGCGCGGCAAAGGCGGTTGCCTACGAGGGCGAGACCGGTCGTGCCTTCGCGGCGTTGATGCAGATCGGCAAGCCGGTACTGGCCATGATCCATGGCTTCTGCGTTGGCGGTGGGATGGCGACAGCGCTCGCTGCCGACCTCCGCTACAGCGCGGATGACGGTGTGTTTGCCATCCCGGCCGCCCGGCTGGGCCTCGGCTACCACGAGTCGGGCCTCCAGGCATTGGTCGATCTGGTGGGGCCCGCGGCCGCGAAGGAGATCTTCTTCACCGCACGCCGCTTCTCCGCCGACGACGCGTTGCGGCTCGGCATCCTGACCGAGGTGTTCCCAAAGGCGCAGTTGGAGGAGCGGGTGCGCGAGCGCGCCCTGGCGATCGCCGAGAACGCCCCGCTCACGTTGCGCAGCGTGAAGCAAATCGTCCGCGAACTCGGTCGCGATGAAGGCAGCCGGGATCGCGAGGCCATCGCCGGATCCATCACGCGTTGCTTCGAGAGCGAGGACTATCAGGAAGGCGTGCGGGCCTTCATGGAAAAGCGCAGACCGAGGTTTCGCGGGCGTTGACCGAGGGCCGGAAACGTGATCCGGCCCACAACCCCTTCCGAGACAGTGTTCTGGGATGAGTCGAAACCACTACGTTTCCGTCTAACCTACCGAAAGCTGAGCCGGAATTCCGCGCCGCTCCCTTGCGTGGCCTCGCCCGAGTTCCGACACTTCGCAGCGAAGGTTTGTCCGGCGCTGCTTGTAGGGTGGGCGGCCCGGAGTCTTTTCGAGTCCTTGGCGAATCCTTTGGGGGTGGAGTCTCTATGCAGCGACGATTCTTCGGACAGGTGATGACGACCTTGCTGACCGTGCTTCTGGCGGGTGCTCTTGGCACCGGCTGCGCATTGTTCGGTGGCGATGACGAGGCCATGGACGGTGCCGGCTCGGACAGCGGCTTCGACGATGGCAGCTCCGGCATTGGCGGCGGCGGCGATGTCGGCGGCGGAGGCATGAACGGCGGCGGAGATGGCGTCCGCGTGGCGGATCTCGAGACGGTCTACTTCGATTACGACCAGTCCGCGATCCGTGGCGATCAGCGTCCGACCCTTCGCGCCAATGCGGAAGCCGCAGCTCGCCACTCCGAGTGGCGGACCATCGTGGTCGAGGGCTTCTGCGACGAACGCGGCAGCGAGGAGTACAATCTCGCGCTGGGTGAGCGCCGGGCCAACGCGGTGAGGCGCTACCTGGTCGATTCCGGCGTGGATTCGACCCGTGTGGACACGGTGAGCTTCGGTGAGAGCAAGCCGGCGGTGCAGGGACACGATGAGTCGACCTACCGCTGGAACCGCCGGGCCGAATTCCGCGTCCTGCAGTAGTCAGGACTTCGCAGCGGGCCCGCTCTCGGGTCAGCAACGTGATTCAATGACGGGCGGGGGCCCTGGCCCCCGCCCGTCCGCGTTTCTGATACCGTCTCCACGGTTCGAATCAGCCCGCAATTCCGGTAGGAGGACCCCCCATGCCCGTTCACGGTGGCAAGCTCGCGGCTCGCGCTCTCAAAGAGGCTGGCGTCGAAGCCCTCTTCACGCTCTCCGGCGGCCATATCATGCCGATCTACGACGGCTGCATCGATGAGGGCATCAAGGTCATCGACGTCCGTCATGAGCAGGCTGCAGTCCACGCCGCGGACTCCTGGGCGCGTTGCAACCCGGGCAAGATCGGCGTCGCCGCCATCACGGCCGGCCCCGGCGTAACCGACGGTGTGACCGGCATCGCCAATGCATGGCGCGCCAATTCGCCCATCCTCGTCTTCGGCGGCCAGGGTCCTTTCGAGAACCTGCGCCGTGGTTCGCTCCAGGAAATGGACCATCTCGGCGTCGTCCGTCCCATCACCAAGTACTGCGATGCCATCTACCAGACCCACCGGATCCCCGAGTACATCGAGCTGGCAATTCGGCATGCGGTTTCCGGAACCCCGGGCCCGTCCTATCTGGAGATTCCCATGGATGTCTTCATGGGCCAGGCCGAGTGGGAACAGGCCCCGGTGCCGAAGATCCGTACCCAGGCGCCGCGCATCTCTCCCGACCGCGTCGAAGTGCGGGCGGCGATCGAGATCCTGAAGACTGCCGAGCGTCCGATGCTGATGGCAGGCACGAGCGTCAAGTGGTCGGATGCGTACGACGAGATGAATCACTTCATCTCCGAGACGCATATACCCACCTACACGAACGGCATGGGTCGCGGCAGCGTGCCGCCGGATTCGCCGGAATTTCTCGTCCGCTCGCGACGCGATGCTCTCCAGAAGATCGATTGCATCCTTCTCGCAGGAACGCTTCTCGATTTCCGCATGCGCTTCGGTCAGAGCATTCCGGACGATGCGAAGATCATCCAGCTGGAAATGGACAACACGCTGATCGGGCAGAACCGCCAGACCGACGTGCCGCTCGTCGGCAACCTGGCCTGCTCCTTCGAGCTCCTGCTCGAGGAGATGAAGAACGGCGGCGTGCAGCTCGACTACAGTAGTTGGCGAGACGAGCTGCGCGCGATCGAGAACGCAGCCGAGGAGAAGGTGCAGGCGGCGCTGAATAGCGACGAGGTACCGATCGATCCTCAGAGGATGTGCCGCGAGGTACGCGACTGGCTCGAGACACTCGATGACCCGATCGTGATCGGCGACGGCGGCGATATCGTCGCCACCGCCGCAAAGATCCTGCCTGTGAGGGGACGTGGCGCCTGGATGGATCCGGGCCCGCTCGGCACGCTGGGCGTGGGAATGCCCTTCGCGATCGCCGCGAAGCTCGCGAATCCGGACCGCCCTGTCGTGATCATCTACGGAGATGGTTCCTTCGGTTTCAACGGCATGGAATACGACACGGCTGCCCGATTCGGCCTGAACATCATCGGTGTCGTCGGCAACGACGCAGCTTGGGGCCAGATGATGCGTCCCCAGGGCGCCCTCTATGGATGGGACCGCCTGGAGGGCGTGCTGCTCAACCGCACGCGTTACGACAAGGTCGTCGAAGCCCTTGGCGGCCACGGCGAGCACGTGACCGAACCCGGTGACATTCGTGGCGCCCTCGATCGCAGTGTCGCCGCTGGCAAGCCGGCGCTCGTGAACGTCGAGATCCGTCAGGATCGCGAGTACAAGGGCGGCATCTACGTCTGAACGGAATGCTTGACGAACGGTCTGGCCCCTTGTCTGACATCGAAGAGCGAGAAGTCGCACCTGCCGAGCTCGGGCTCGACGGAGATGTGTTGGCGCGGTTCGCGGCGCGGGTGGGTCCGTTGGCGGTGGTCGACCTCGAAACCACCGGGCTGATGGATGATCCCGAAGCGGGGATCCTCGAACTCGGCGTCGTGCTGGTTGAGGGTGATCCTGGCTCGGTAAGGACGCTTTCCGCATTGGTCAAACCGTCCGGGGCTTTGCCGCGGGTCGTCAAGCGTTTGACCGGTCTGACCGACGCCGATGTCGAATCAGCCCCGCCTGTGGCCTCCGTAGCACCGGTATTTGCGAAGGCCCTCGATGGGCGCACCATCGTCGCCCACAACGCGGAATTCGAGCGTTCGTTCCTCTCGCGGCAGCTGCATTCCGGCCTGGCGGATGCGCAATACCTCGACACGCTCGATCTGTTGGCCCTCACCCACCCGGATGCTCCGGATCTTCGCCTCGAATCCTTCACCCGCATGCTGATGGGGACCGAGGAGAAGCATCGCGCCCTGGACGATGCGCTGGATACCGCGCGCGTCATGTCCATGGCAGGCCGCGGCGCGCTGGGCGGAGAGCTTCGTTATGCCACGGCCAGACGGGCGTTGGAGGCCTACGCACCTGAATCGCCATGGCTGGGCCTGCTCCAGAAGCCGCTGTCGGTGGATGCCGAAATCGAGGAGGAAAGCCTCGCGTTCGTCGCCATCGGCGAGACCGACGAAAAGCGGGTTCCATTCGACGAAGACGCGATCGCGGAGGCCCTGGCGGACGAGGCCCGCGGAGAGAGGCATTTCCCCGGTTATCGGGTTCGCCCCGAGCAGATCGAACTCGCGCGGCGCTTCGCGCGCAACCTGGCCGATGATGAAGTGCTGCTGATCGAAGGCGGAACCGGTGTCGGAAAATCCCTCGCCTATCTGGCTGCGGCGATCCCCTTCGCCCTCGAAAGAGGTGAAGGCATGCCCGTCGTCGTCTCGACGCGGACCAAGCTCCTCCAGGATCAGCTGTTGGATCGCGACATCGCCGCGACGGCACGTTTCCTCGGCTATCCGGATCTCGAGGCGCTTTCGATCAAGGGCAGGGCCAACTATGCATGCGCTCGTCGCCTGAGCGTGGCCCTTGCCGAAGGCCGCGAGCAGAGCATCTTCCCCGACGATCGGTTGGCTTACGCGGTGCTCGAAACCTGTGCGCGCACCCGTCGGCACGGAGAGATCGGAGCGGTTCCCGCCGCGTTGTTGCGTCGCTACGGGCCGCTGCGCGATCTGTTGCGCCGTTCGGTAGCCGCGCGCGCCGACCAATGCAGCCGCGAACAATGTGCGAAGGAACGCGATTGCCCGTTCGGTCGCCGACGCAAAGCGCTCTCAAAAGCCCATCTGGTGATCGCCAACCATGACCTGTTGTTGCGTTGGCCGCCGGACTACCCGGCCTTCCAGCACGTCATCGCGGACGAGGCCCACGAGTTGGCCGACGTTGCGGATGAAGCCTACGCGCTGGAGGTGCGGCCCGAAGGGTTGCTCGAACGCCTGGACGAGATCTTCGGTCGCCCGATCGGGCCGAGGCAACGAAAAGGCGATTCCCTGCTCGCCCGAGCAGCCCGTTCGCGCCTGGACAAGGACTCACGGGCCTGGCGTCGCGAGCTCGATCACCAACTGAAGGCGCTCGGTCGGGCCGTCGCCGAGTTGGCCGGCGAATGGGGCGAAGTGCAGATTCCCGAACAACCCGGTACGGAGTTCGAGGCAGCGAGCCAGATCGCGGCGGCGGCCGCCGATCGACTCGATGTCATCGCCGACCGGGTGCCGATGGAAGAGGAGCCGGATCCCGCCCTCGAACGTGCGGTCGAAGATCTACGCCAATCTGCACACGGCTTGCGGCTGGCCTTCGACGAGAGCGAGCCCGATTCCGTCTCCGCCTTCGAAGCTGTACTGCCGCCCTTCGACCGATGGCGGCTGGTCGTGCGCCAGGTTTCCCCGGCGGGCCCGTTTCACGCTGGCCTGATGGATTCGTTGCATTCCTTCGCCGGGGTCTCCGCGAGCCTCTTCATGGACGGCAACGCCTTCGCGGCCCTCGGCGAACTCGGGCTGGAAGAGCGTGCCGGGGAGCGCCTCCAAACCGTCTCGGTGCCGAGCCCGTTCCCCTACGAGCAACACATGCGGGTCGTCGCGATGCGTGGTGGCCAGGATCTGGTTTCCGAGACGGCTCTCGTTCTCGAGCTTCTCGCCAAGCAGCTTGGTGGGCGTTGTCTCGGGCTCTTCACCAGTCTGCGTCGGATGAACGAGGTGGGTGACGAACTCGTGGCTCGGCTGCGCCCGGAGGGAATCGACGTCATTACGCCGCGGCGCGGATCCGACGACCCTTCCGCCCTGGTGAGTCGCTTCGTGAATGGTGCCGCCGTGCTACTGGGTGCGCGCCGTTTCTGGCAGGGAATCGACATCCCCGGGGATGCGCTTCAAGCCGTGGTCATCGAGAAGCTTCCCTTCGAAGTGCCAACGGAGCTGCGCCAGCGTCGGGAGCAGCGTTTGAAGGATCGCGGCATCTCGCCCTTCCAGAAATCTTCGCTGGGCAAGATGTTGTTGAACCTCAAGCAGATGTCGGGCCGTCTGATTCGTACCGAAGAAGACCGCGGCATCGTGGTCATCGTCGAGGGACGCTCGGAGAAGCGTTACTTCAGCCGCTTGAATGATGCACTACCGCCTGGCTGTGAAGTTCGCGTAGTGCAATCGAGTGAACTCATCTCCGTGCTGGCCGAGGTCGGCCTGCCCGAGGATGGCTAGGGGTTTCTCATGCAGGATCCGTTCTCATGCAGGTTCTGAGTGGACGGGTGGCGGTCGTGACCGGTGCGGGCAGCGGGATCGGACGGGCCATTGCCCTTCAGCTCTCCGAGTGCGGTGCCAGCGTAGGTTTGATCGGGAGAACTGCCGAGCGCCTTCTCAGCGTCGCGAAGGAAGCCAAGGGAGAGACCTGCGTGGCCCCCGCGGACGTTGCGGATCGTGCGGCTCTCGATTCCGCGTTTTCGACGATTCGGGCGCAGCTCGGTCCCATGCATCTGGTCGTCGCGAATGCGGGTATCGGCGGCCCCAATCTTCCGGATGCGCGTGAGGATCGCTGGCACGAGATCGTTCGCACCAACCTGGACGGCGCCTACTTCACCCTCCGGGCCTTCGAGCGGCATCTGGCGACAGGCGACGAACCGAAGCACGCAATCGTCATCTCGTCGTGCGTGGCCCGTTTCGGCGTCCCAGGCATTTCGGCCTACAGCGCTGCGAAGGCAGGCCAGCTCGGACTGGTTCGCTCGTTGGCAGCTGAGCTGGCGCCCAAACAGGTGCGGGTCAACGCGATCTGTCCCGGTTGGGTCGAGACTTCGATGGCAGAAGAGCGCATGACCGAGCTCGGTGGCAACGAGGCCCGGAGCTACGCAGACATGCGCGAGCAACTCCTCGCGGAGGTTCCCCTTCGGCGCATCAGCGCGCCCGAAGAGATCGCCGGGCTCGCCCTGTTCCTGGTTTCACCGGCAGGTGTGGGATTTACGGGGCAGGCTCTGGATCCCAACAATGGCGCCTGGATGGGCTAGCTGTGCATCGGGTGCCAGTCCCCTTGGCCAGTTCACTCGGGTCGAGATCACGGAAAAGTGCATGGAATCCGCTACTTGGATACCGTGTCTTCCTGGGGGTCGAGGACGGCATGGGGCTTGCTGTTCCAGTTTGGGCAGGCCCAGAGCAGGTTGACAGGGCATGACTCTCAGTCATCTTTCTGATCCAAAGATGACCGAAAGTCATGACACATATAACGCATTGCGTTAGCGTCGGTTTTCATCGTGGTGACCCAAGGGAGGTTTTGGGTGAGCAATCTTGGTAACCAGTTCGGTTCAGACGACTGGGGCGTCATCCTCGGCGGCTCGAGCGGCTTTGGCCTTGCGACGGCCCACAAGCTTGCGGCCCACGGTATGAACCTCTGCGTCATCCATCGCGATCGGCGCGGTGCGATGAAGCGCATCGAACCGGAGTTCGAGAAGATTCGCGGCACCGGCGTCGAGCTCATCACCCACAACGCGGATGCCCTCTCTGCCGAGAAGCGCGATGAGCTCACCCAGACCCTCGCGCAGGCCATGGGCGAGGGCGGGCGGGTACGCATGCTGCTCCACTCCATCGCGTTCGGAAACCTGAAGCTCCTCGTACCCGAGAAGAAGCCCGAGCAATCCGGTGCGGCGCGTCTTGCGGCTGCCATCGGCGTCGACGAAGAGAAGCTACGCGAAGCCGCAGACCAGCTCTTCGAGGAAGGCGTCGACGAGATGGCGGAGATCGCCTCGGCGCCCGTCTACTCGGATCGTTGGTACCTGGATGCCGAGGATTTCGCGCGAACAATCTACAGCATGGGCACGAGCATGATCGACTGGGTGCAAGTGCTCCACGAGCGCTCGCTCTTTGCCGAGGATGCCCGGGTGTTCGGCCTGACGAGCGAAGGAAATGCCGTAGCCTGGAAAGGCTATGCGGCGGTCGCGGCGGCCAAGGTGGCACTCGAATCCGTCGCGCGTTCCGTTGCCGTCGAGTACGCGCCCTACGGAGTGCGCTGCAACGTGCTGCAGCCTGGAGTGACCCACACGCCGGCCCAGGCCGCCATCCCTGGCGACGTGCACATGCGCGCCCATGCCCGCTTGCGCAATCCCTACCGCAGGCTGACGACACCGCAGGACGTTGCGAACGTCGTCTACCTGATGTGTCAGCCAGAAGCCGCGTGGATCAATGGGGAAGTGATTCGCATCGACGGCGGAGAGCATATCTCCGGGGGGACGGCGTGAACCTCCAGGTTCATGGCTTCGGGCATTTCCATCCCGAGAACGAGATCTCGAATGCCTTTCTCGAGGAACTCGACATCGGAACCAACGACGAGTGGATCCTCGAGCGGGTGGGCATCCGGGCGCGCCGCACGGTGCTACCGCTCGACTATATCCGTGAGACCCGCAACAAGGATGTTCGTGAGGCATTCGAAGCGGCGGAGCTGGCCAACCACGAATTGGGTATACGCGCCGCCCGTCTGGCGATCCAGCGCGCCGGAATCGAGCCCGAGCAGATCGGCATGCTCCTCTCTGGAAGCTCTTGCCCTGATCACGTGACGCCGGCCGAGGCCGGCATGGTCGCCAAGGGGCTCGGCATCGATGTGCCGATCCTCGATATCAATTCCGCCTGTACCAGCTTCATGGCCCAGCTCTTCGTCGTCGCCGCCATGCGCCCCGAAGCCCTTCCCGACTACATCCTCGTCGTCTCGAGCGAGTCCCTCACCAAGACTGTCGATTTCACGGATCGCGCCAATGCCGTTCTGTTCGGAGATGGGGCTGCTGCCGCTGTGGTGTCACCGCGGATTCCGGGGCCTGCACAGTTGCTCGGTTCGGCGTTGGATTCGAATCCGGCCCAGGCCGAGAAGGTGGTGATTCCCCGAGCAGGCTATTTCGCGCAGGATGGGCGCGCCGTACAGATGTTCGCGATCAAGAAGACGATCTCAGGCGTCGATCATCTGCGGGCAGATTTCGCCGAGGACGACCGCACTTTCCAATTCGCGGGCCACCAGGCCAACATGCGTGTCCTGCAGCAGGTCTGTCAGCGCTGTGACATTCCACCGGAGTTCCACCATCACAACGTGGAGCTGCACGGCAACACGGGCTCGGCGAGTTGCCCTTCGGCCGTTTCGATGAGTTGGGAAAAGTTCGGTCCGCGGGACGATGTCGCCATGGTGGCGGTCGGTGGTGGCCTCAGCTGGAGTCGCGCGCTTCTCCGCTTCGGCACTTCGGGAGACGTATCGTGAACGACGAAGCAAGAGTCGCACTCGTAACCGGGGCGGGCACCGGTATAGGTGCCGCCTGTGCGCGCGCCCTGGCCGACGAAGGCTTTCGGGTTGCCGTGCACTATCGCTCGAGCGAAGTGAAAGCCAAGGAAGTGGCCGAGAAACTGCCTGGCGCTTTCACGCTTCGGGCGGACATCACCGATCCGGAAGAGGTCGACGCACTTCTCGTCGAGCTGAAAGAGAAGGCCGGGCGTCTCGATGTCCTGGTGAACAACGCGGGCTACAACCGCAACGGGCCCATGGCCTCGATGAAGATCGACGACTACGACGCAGTCGCCGCAGTTGCGCGGGGCACCTGGTATCTGACCAAACGGGTGATTCGCCGCTTCATGCTCCGACAGAAATCGGGCCGCATCATCAACATCACGAGCGTGGTCGGGCATACGGGAAACCGCGGCCAGTCGGTCTACACGATGGTGAAAGCCGGCCTCGACGCGATGACGAAATCCCTCGCCCAGGAACTCGCGGGTCGGCCGATCCTGGTGAACTCGGTCGCTCCGGGCTTCATCGCGACCGAGATGACCGAGGAACTGCCGGACGAGATCCGCCAGAACATCCTCGACAAGATCCCCCAGGGCAGGATGGGTGAGCCTGGAGAAGTCGCGGATGCCGTCGCTTGGCTCGCTACCCGCGCCAACTACGTGAATGGAAGCGTGCTCCATGTCAACGGTGGCATGTATGGCGGATAAGCGGATTCTCACTCCCGACGAGGTGCTTCAGCTGGTTCCCCAGCAACCACCCTTTCGGTTCATCGACGAGATCCTCGAGATGGACGACGAGCACATCCTCGCGTCCTATCGCTGGGATCCCGCCTCGGATTTCTATCGAGGGCACTTTCCCGACAACCCGGTGACACCCGGCGTGATCATGATCGAATCGATGGCGCAATGCGGCATGGTCCCGCTGGCGCTCTTTCTCACGTACAAGGAGTACGGCGAGTCCGAGGCGCAGAAGTTTCAGACGATCTTCACCGAGTGCAACGTAGAATTTACAGGAATGGCACGCCCCGGGGATCGCGTGCTCACCCTGACCAAGCGAGTCTACTGGCGTCGCAAGAAGCTGAAGGCTGACGTCGAGATGAAGCTCGAGGACGGCACGGTGATCTGTGCAGGCCAGCTAGCCGGCATTGGAGTGATGAAATGAGCGACTCGCATCGTGTCGTCGTGACCGGCCTGGGCGTGATCGCACCCAATGCCAACGGTGCCCAGGAATTCGAGTTGGCCCTGCGCAAGGGCAAGAGCGGCCTTCGGGTCGACGAGTCCATGCAGGAGGCCAAACTGGCCTGTCATGTCTCGGGTGTTCCGCAGGGGACCGACGAGCTGGTCGAGGCCAGCTTCGATGAGGAACTCCAGCTTTCCATGAACAGCGCCCACCGCTTCGCGGCGCTGGCATCCGTCGAAGCCTGGCAGGATGCCGGCCTGGCGGTCCCCGATGCCTCGGACGACATCGTCCATTGGGATACGGGCGCTGTGATCGGAACCGGTGTGGGCGGCATCGACACGATGGCCGAGCGTGTGGTTCCCCTGGTCAACGCCGGCAAGGTGCGGCGCATCGGCTCGACGGGTGTCGAGCAGGTGATGAGCAGCGGCGTTTCGGCGCGCGTGTCGGGCATCCTGGCCCTTGGCAATGCGGTGACGACGAATTCGGCCGCATGCGCTACCGGCGTGGAAGCCATCGTGATGGGTGCCGATCGCATCCGCCGTGGCCTGGCGACGCGAATGGTATGCGGCGGTGTCGAAGGTGCCAGTGTCTATATCTGGGCCGGGTTCGATGCGATGCGCGTCTTGTGCCGCGGCTTCAACGACGAACCCGAAAAAGCCTCGCGGCCGATGAGCGCTTCCGCCGCCGGTTTCATCCCCGGCTCCGGCGCCGGCATCGTCGTGCTCGAAAGCCTCGAGAGTGCCGAACAACGAGGGGCGAGAATCCACGCCGAAGTCCTCGGCGGCGCCACCAATTGCGGTGGTCATCGGATGGGCGGCAGCATGACATCGCCCAACCCGGAGAGTGTACGTCGCTGCATACGCGCAGCGCTCGAAGATGGCGGCGTCGCAAGGGACGAGATCGACGCGATCAGTGGCCACTTGACCGCCACGGGGGCCGACCCCCGGGAGATCGCTTGTTGGGCGGCTGCCCTCGAGCGGCAACCCGAAAGCCTGCCGGCCATCACGTCGACGAAATCGTTGATTGGCCATGCCCTCGGCGCGGCGGGTGCGATCGAGGCCGTGGCAGCCATCCAGATGGTGCGCGACGGCTTCGTCCATGCATCGATCAACTGCGAGGATGTCCACGCGGAGATCGAACCCTACGCCGCTTCGATCCCCCACGAGACCCTCGAAGCGCCTGGCCTGCGCACGATGATCAAGGCAGGCTTCGGCTTTGGTGACGTGAACGCGGCGCTCGTGCTGCGTCATTGCGAAATCTGAACCAGAACGAGAGAGAAGAAGGAGAGAACGATGGAGACGACCGAAATTCAGGAGCGTGTGGTGAAGATCCTGACGCCCTACGTGAAGGATCAGGATGCTCTGGCAAAGGTGTCTGCAGGCACCAACATCCTGGAGGATCTGAAAGTGAACTCGGCACGCCTCGTCGATGTCGTGCTCGCCTTCGAGGACGAATTCGATATCGAGATCGCGGATGAGGACGTCGATGTGGTGAACACCGTTGGCGATTGCGTTGGGCTGATCGCCGAGAAGCTCTGAACGAGTCGTCGGTGCCGAACGTGCTCGAGGCGAGTGATCGCCGCGCGCTACTGACCCAACTGGGGATCAGTCGAGGGCTCTCGCTCCTCTGGATCCCCATGTTCACAGGGATCATGGCTTTCGCGATGCGGTGGCGGCTGGTTGGGGCGGATCGCGTACGGCGGGAGTACGCCCGGCTGCGCAGCGAGTCGGATGCGCCCGTTCTCGTGTGCGCAAATCACCTGACCATGCTCGATTCCTTCGCGATCACCTGGGCCCTGGGTGGAATGGGCGCGTTCCTTCGCCACTTCAACTGGCTGCCCTGGAACACGCCGGAAGAAACGAACTTCGCCTCTACCTTGTGGAAGCGGGTTCTCGTCTACCTTCTGAAGTGTGTGCCCGTGAAGCGTGGTTCGGATCGTGCTGAGGTAGCGAAGACGCTCGACAGGGTCGGTTTCCTGCTGGCCCGCGGAGAATCCGTACTGATTTTTCCCGAGGGCGGACGCAGTCGAACCGGGCGTGTCGATCAGGAGTCGGCGGCCTATGGCGTGGGCCGGTTGGTGAGTTCCATCCCGGGCTGCCGGGTTTTCTGCGTCTACCTGCGGGGACGCAAGCAGGAGAGCTGGGCGGACTCGCCCCGTCCGGGAGACGTCTTCGACGTGTACAGCAGTGTGCTCGAGCCGAAGACCGATCATGAAGGTCTTCGCGGTTCTGTCGAGATCGCCCAGCAGATCGTAGGGCGATTGGCGGAGATGGAAACGAGGCATTTCGATGATCGGCAATGACGTCGTCGATCTCGGAGATCCCGAAGTACAGGCTGCGGGCCGTCACCCGCGTTGGGATGCGCGGGTGTTCTCGGCGCGGGAGCTGGAAACGCTCCGCGCCAGTGGCGCACCGGATCGTCTGCGATGGATCTTCTGGGCGGCCAAGGAAGCGGCCTACAAAGTGGCCCGAAAACTCGACCGCTGCACGGTGTTCTCTCCGCCTCGTTTCGAAGTTCAACTCGATGCAACGCTTCGGGGGCATGTGCATCATCCAGCGGGAACGCTCCCCGTCAGAGTCGACGAGGCGAAGGATCGGCTCCATGCCATTGCAAGCGATGAAGAACCCGGCGAGAGCGAATTGCTCGAGCAGGTTGTCGTATGGGATGGTGACGTCGCGTTGGCTGGCAAGGCCTTGCGCGCGCGGGTCCGTCGCGAGCTGGCGACGCATCTCGAACTCCCGGCGGAGGAACTCGAGATCGATCGCGTCGGCCGGATCCCCGTCGTCATGGCGGCAGGTCGGCCGGTCGATGTCGATCTCTCCCTCTCTCATCACGGTGGTTTCGTTGCCTTCGCCTGTGATCTGCGTGAAGGATCAGGCGATTGGTGGAGCGAGGCGCGCTCGTGAACCGCTTCGATCCTGTCACCCGGATCGCCATCGCGAACCGGGGTGAGGCTGCGATGCGATGCATCCGGGCCATCAAGGCGCTGCGTGCCGAGGAGGGTTCGGATCTTCGTGCCATCGCCCTGTATACGGAGATCGACCGGGACGCTCCGTTCGTTCGGCACGCAGATGACGCTGTTCTCCTTCCCTCACCGAACGGCGAGGTCGCGGCGTATCTGGACCACGATGGGCTGATCGCTGCATTGCGCCAGGTTCGGGCCGATGCCGTCTGGCCGGGCTGGGGCTTCGTGGCCGAGGACGCGCGATTCGTCGAGCGCCTGGTTGCGGAGAACCTGAAATTCCTGGGCCCCGATCCAGCAGCCATGCGTGCGCTCGGCGACAAGATCGGTTCGAAACGCCTCGCCGAAGAGGCAGGCGTTCCGGTGACTCGTTGGAGTGGCCGCGAGCTCGAGTCCCTGGAGGACGCAGAGAAGCAAGCGGAACGAGTGGGCTATCCGCTGGTGATCAAGGCGTCTGCGGGCGGAGGCGGCCGGGGAATTCGCGTCGTCGATACGCCGGACGTTCTGGCTGAGGCCTACCGCTCTGCGGGAGCGGAAGCCGAGAGCGCGTTCGGCGATGGCCGGCTCTTTCTCGAGAAGAAGGTCGAAGGCGGGCGCCATATCGAGGTGCAGATCGCGGCTGACCGGGATGGCGTGGTGCGCGCCATCGGTTGTCGGGATTGCTCCGTCCAGCGTCGGCATCAAAAGGTGATCGAAGAAGGGCCGCCGCCCCACCTGAGTGATGCCGAGGTCCAGAGGCTCGAAGGCTATGCCGTGAAGATGGCCCAGGCTGCTGGCTACGTGGGTGTCGGCACGGTCGAGTTCCTGGTCTCTTCCAGCGAGTTCTATTTTCTCGAGATGAACCCACGTTTGCAGGTGGAGCACGGCATCACCGAAGAGATCGCGGGCGTCGACCTCGTGCAAACACAGATCCGGATCGCTCGCGGTGAAACCATCGCGGAGCTCGACATCCTGAAGCGTGGCGCTGCGATCGAAGCGCGGGTCTGTGCCGAGGATCCGGACGCAGGCTTCCTTCCTGCTCCCGGACGGATCGCACGCTTCGATCCGGCGCTCGGGCCCCGTGTCCGTCTCGATTCCGGGGTGGCAGCGGGTAGCGAGGTTCCATCCTCGTTCGATTCCCTCGTCGCGAAAGTGATCGCAACCGGCAACACGCGCGAAGAAGCGCGGGCCCGGTTGGTCTCAGCGCTCCTGGATTTCGATCTGGTGATCGAAGGCGGGACGACGAACAAGGGCTACCTGCTCGAGATCCTCGAGCATGAGGATTTCCGGGCCGGTGGGGTCGATACGACCTGGCTGGATCGCCTCGGCGCAGCCCAGTTGGAGCGCGAGCACGCCGATGTCGCGTTGCTGGCTGCATCGATCCTCTCCTACCAACGCCACCGCGCCCTCGTAAGGCTCAACTTCTTTTCCGATCCAGGCAATGTGGCCTCGAGCAGGCTGGCGCCGCCCCAGGGTCAGGAGATCGATCTCACCCACGAGGGGGACCAATATCGCCTGGCGGTCTACGCGACCGGTGGATGGCGCTACAGGGTGCACCTCGATGGGCGCGTGCTGACGGCGACGCTTCGCGAAGAAGGCGAACATGCCGCACGGTTGGAGATCGGAAGCCGCACCTATCGTCTACTCTACGACCTGACCGAGACGGGCCTGCGGGTCGAGGTGGAGGGCCGCAGTCATCGGTTCGGCTCCCAGACAGCGGGCCAGGTTCGTGCGGCTGCACCGGCCATGGTCGTTGCGGTCCATGTCGAACCCGGCGATAGCGTGCGCTCGGGCCAGGCGTTGGGCCTGCTCGAGGCGATGAAGATGGAGGTGGCTTTCGAGGCTCCCGTCTCCGGCATCATCAGTGAGGTGCGCGTTCGCAAGGGCGAGCAAGTGGCGGCAGGTGACGTCATCCTCGTCATCGACGCATCCGCCGAGAACGGCAACGAGGATCATGGCTCTCGGCGCATCGTTTTCGAGGAATTGTCGGATCCGTTGGAACCGCTGTTCGCGGCCGAGAAGGATGAGCGGCTCGGCCGGCCCGACCTCGCGGCCGCCGATCAGATGCCCCGTGCGATTCGTCGCGACGCCATCGAGGCCGTGCGCGATGAGGTCCGGCGTGTCCTGCTCGGCTATGATGCGAATCCGCAACGCGCCGATCGGTTGGCCGCGTTTCTGGAGGCGCCGCTTCCCGACGAACTCTCTGACGGTTTCCACCGGGAGCTCGCGGAACTCAGTCACGAACTGGTTTACTTTGCTGATGTCGCGACGCTCTTCATCCGCTCTCCAGCCGCTTCGTTGTCCGGGACCGAAGGTCCGTCGAATGCCGCTCGCCTGCGAATGTTCGTGCGGCGCATGCGCGCTTCTGGCGCGGGGCTGACCGAGATCTATCTCGACCGCGTGCGACGCGCACTGGCCCACTATGGCGTGAATAGCCTGGATCCCTCGGATGCTCTCGAGCGCGCCGTATTGCGTCTGCTCGCGAGCCAGTTGGCCCCGGAGCGCCGCGATCGTCTGGTGCTGGCGATGCTGCGTCGTGTCGGCCAGCTCGCCCAGGCCGGCCTGCACCTGGGGGATGACGCGGCGCTTGCCGAAGCGCTCGACGCCATTGCTGGTATGCGCGGGTTCGTTTCCCACGCTGTCGCAGACGCCGCAACGTTGGCGCGCTATCAGCTCTTCGAACGGCCTGATATCGAACGGCTTGCCGAAAGCACGACCAAAGAGGTCAAGATCTGGCTCGAAGCCGCCGAATCCGCGCCCACGGCGCCGCCGGAGGAAGTGCTCTTTCACCTGGCCGACGCGCCGCGTGCCGTATTCGACCGGGTCGGCCACTGGCTCGGGGATCCGGACTCGAGGCGTCGCTCGATCGCCTTGGCCAGCCATCTCCGCCGCATCTACTCCCCGGCAGCGCCCCTCGACCAGGCCTCTCAACGGGCCGGCGACCATTGGGTGGAGAGAGTCGAGTTCCCTGGTGGACGGACCGTGCTAGCGGGAACTGTCGATGGGGATCGCGCCTCCGAGCTGGTCGGCGAACTGGTCAAGGCAGCAGCATCCCTGCGAGAAAGCCACGAATGGCCGGCGGTCCACGCGATCGAACTCTTCGTTCCCGTATCCGACGAAGGTAGTGAACTCGAAGCGTTGGGCCGGGCCGCGGAGGCAGTGCTAGGCGGCGGGCTTCCGGCGGGCCGTTTTACCTTGACCGGCGTACGCAACGAAACGGCGCCTCTGCATCGCACCTGGGTGCCAACCCCGACGGGCTTCCGCATCGATGAGTCGTACCACGGGATCCACCCCGAGGCGGCGACACGGATCGACCTGGACCGATTGGATCACTTCGAACTCGAGCGTGTCGAGGGGCCGGAGGACATCTACTGCTTTCACGGCCGCAGTCGAGAGGCCGAAGGTGACGAACGACTGATCGTGCTGGCGGATATGCGCAGTCGCTCTCCGGATGATGGCCGCGAGGCGGCTCTTCATATGGCCGCGTTCGAACACACGTTCTTCGAGGCGACCCGGTCGCTTCGCACCATGCTGACGGATCGCGATCCCAAGCGTCGGCTCCAATGGAATCGCATCCAGGTCTACGTGGCTCCGGAGGTCTTCCTGGACGCTGAGATCGCCGAACGGCTCTCTCGCCGGTTGGCCCCGGCCACGCGAAACCTCGGGCTCGAGAAGGTCGTCGTGCGGTTGCGGTTGCTCGATCGCGGCGCACCCGAGCTGCCGAGCCGCGGCACGGAGGTCGTGATCTCCGACATCACCGGCGCGAACATGACCATCTTGTGGCGCGAGCCGCGCGACGGTGCACTCTCGACACGCAACGACTACGAGCGTCGGGTGGTCGAGGCCCGGCGGCGGCGCCTGGTCTACCCCTACGAGATCATTCGCATGCTCACCGGCAGCCGTCAGGAGGATCGCCTGCCGGCAGGGAGCTTCGTCGAATACGATCTAGACCCGCAATCGGAAACGCTGCGGGCATTGCCCTGCTCTGGACGGCCGTATGGCCGAAATGTCTGTTCCGTCGTGTTCGGCGTGATGACGACGCCTACGGAGAAAGTTCCGGAGGGCATGAAGCGCGTGGTCGTGCTCTCGGATCCGACCCAAGGCATGGGATCGTTGGCTTCCGCTGAATGTGATCGCATCGTAGCCGCGATCGATCTGGCCGGGGAGCTACGTGTACCCGTCGAGTGGATCCCCGTTTCGAGCGGGGCGCGGATCGCGATGGATAGTGGTACCGAGAATCTGGATGCAACGGCACGGGTCGTGCGCCGCATCGTGGAGTTCACCCAGGCGGGTGGCACGGTGCATATGATCGTGGCGGGCGTGAACGTAGGCGCCCAGAGCTATTGGGATTCGCTCTCTACGATGTTGATGCACACGAAGGGCGTGCTCGTCATGACCCAAGGCGCATCGATGGTGTTGACTGGCCGTGCAGCCCTCGAGGCATCGGGGGCAGTATCTGCCGAGGACGAGGTGGCTATCGGGGGCTTCGAGCGGATCATGGGGCCAAACGGCGAGGCCCAGTACTTCGCCAACGATCTTGGCGATGCCTATCGAATTCTCTACGACCACTATCGCTACAGCTACGTCGTGCCGGGAGAGAAACGGCCCCGCTCGGTCGAGAGTGGAGATCCGGAAGATCGGGACGTCACGCTGGACCCGGCAAGCGTAGATTTCGCGACCGTTGGAGAGATCTTCGACGATGCGACCAATCCCGGACGCAAACGTCCCTTCCCCATGCGCCCCCTGATGGAGGCGGTCGTCGATCGCGACGGTGGGCACCTCGAGCGCTGGCGAGGATGGGTGGGCGCAGAGATGGCGGTCGTCTGGGATGCGCATCTGGGAGGGACGCCAGTCTGCCTGGTTGGCATCGAGAGCCAGGGGATCACGCGTGAGGGCTATCTGCCCGCGGACGGCCCGAATACCTGGACCGGCGGCACGCTGTTTCCGCTTTCGTCCAAGAAGATGGCGCGGGCCCTCAATGCGGCCAGCGGCAACCGGCCGGTCGTGATCCTGGCGAATCTCTCCGGCTTCGACGGGTCGCCGGAATCGATGCGCAAGCTGCAACTCGAGTACGGCGCGGAAATCGCGCGGGCCGTCGTGAACTTCGACGGGCCGATCCTCTTCCTCGTCGTTTCGCGCTACCACGGTGGCGCCTACGTCGTGTTCTCCCAGGAGTTGAATCCGCGCCTCCGGGCGGCAGCCCTCTCGGGCTCCTTCGCCTCGGTGCTCGGCGGAGGACCGGCGGCGAAGGTGGTTTTCGGCCGAGAGGTGCGGGCCCGGGCTCTCGCCGACGAACGGGTCCGGGCGTTGCGCTCGGGCCGGGGCAGCGAAAACGGCCGCGCCAACTACGACCAGACCCTCGCCGATGTCACCCTGGAGAAGCAATCCGAATTGGCCGAGGAGTTCGACGGGGTCCACTCCGTCGAGCGCGCTCTGGACGTGGGTTCCCTGGAGGCGATCGTCCAGCCGGGGGGCATGCGTCCCTACCTCATCGGGCTGTTGCGAGAAGAGCTGGAAGGCGAGCAGTAGGCAAGGGGGTTGGCGCCCCCTATCCTCCCTCCCCCGGTGCGCATGAAGAAGAACAAGAAAAAGGCCCGTTCGAGCCGCTCAAAGTCGCCCTGCCCCATCCTCTCGCCTGGGGAAGCAGACGGCATGCGCACCGCTGGGCGCTTGGCCTGCGAAATCCTGGACGGGGTGGCCGAGATGATCGGGCCCGGCGTGACGACCGCAGCGGTGGACCGGGTCGTGGACGAAATGACCCGCGCCGCCGGGGCGACCAGTGCGCCTTATGGCTACGTGAACCACGGCACGCCTCCCTTCCCGGGCCATTGCTGCACATCGGTGAATGATGTGGTTTGTCACGGCATTCCCGACGAGGGACGCGTGCTTCGCGAAGGCGATATCGTGAACGTCGATGTCACCCCGCTGCTGGACGGCTGGCATGGCGATTCGTCCCGCACCTTCATGATCGGCGACGTCTCACCCGTGGCACGGCGGTTGGTCAAGGACACATGGCATGCGATGTGGCTCGGCATCCGGACGGTGAAGGATGGCAGCCGGGTCGGTGATATCGGACACGCCATCCAGACGTTTGCCGAAGCTCAGGGCTACGAAGTCGTCCGCGAGTTTACGGGCCATGGCACGGGCCGCGTCTTCCATACTCCGCCATCGATTCTTCACTACGGCACCCCGGGCACCGGCATGCGCCTGCGCGCTGGCATGACCTTCACGATCGAGCCCATGATCAACCTCGGCCAGTGGAAGACCGAAATTCTCGACGACGGCTGGACCGCCGTCACCGTCGACGGAAAGCTCTCCGCTCAATGGGAGCACACCATCCTCGTCACCGACGACGGCGCCGAAGTACTGACCCGTCCCCGTTATTGACTTATCAGGGCTAGCAGGCTTTCGAGGGATTCGAAGAGGTCGTCTTCGGGAATGTTGAGGGCTGGGAAGAAGCGCATCACGTTGCCGGCGGTCACATTGATCAGGATGCCCTGTTCGAGGGCGCGTCGGGGGATGGTTCCGGCGTACTCGGTGTTGCGCAGCACGAGGCCCCGCAGGAGACCCTGGCCCCGTTCGCCTTCTGCTTTGTCCGGGTGGGCGTCGGCGTAGGCGCGTAGGCGGGCGCCCAGCTTTTCGCCGAGCTCGGCGGAGCGCTGCACGAGTTTCTCATCGTCGACGACCTTCAGCACGGCGTTGACCGCCGCGGTGGCCAGGGGACTGCCGATGTAGGTTCCGCCGTGGTCGCCTGGCGTGACCGTCTCGGCGACACCTTCGCTGCATAGGAACGCGGCGACCGGGAAACCTCCCCCGAGGCCTTTGCCAAGGGTCAGCGCATCCGGAACGACGCCTTCGTGTTCGAGGGCCAGCATACGTCCGGTGCGGCCGATGCCGGTCTGCACTTCGTCGAAGATCAACAGCGCGCCGGTCTCCGTACAGCGTTTCCGCAGCCGCGCGAGATAGCCGGCCGGGGGAGTGTTGACGCCTCCCTCTCCCTGTACGGGTTCGATGATGATGGCAGCCGTCTGCCCGTCGATCGCCGCGATGGCAGCGTCGCCATCCCCGAAAGGCACGGTGACGGGTTCCGGCAGGAGATCCTGGTAGGGGTCGCGATGCTTGGCCTGGCCGATCACGGCCAGAGCGCCGAGCGTCCGGCCGTGGAAGGATCCGGTCGTCGAGACGAATTTGCTTCGCCCCGTCGCCCGATGGGCGAGCTTGAGGATGCCCTCCACCGCCTCGGTGCCGGAGTTCACGAAGAAGACCCGGCTGAGTTCGGCAGGCGAGAGCCCGGTCAGGGCCTCTGCAGCGTCCAGCTGGGGCAGGGTGTAGAAGAGGTTCGTGGTCTGCATCAGCCGGCCGGCCTGTTCGGAGATGGCCTCCACGAGGACGGGATGGCAATGGCCGATCGAGCACACGCCCCATCCCGCGGTCAGATCGACGTATTCCCGGCCGTCGACGTCCGTCACGCGAGATCCACGCCCCTCTACCAACGCGACCGGCATGCGGTTCACGACCGGTAGGAAGTGGCGCGCCTCCCTCCGCTGGATCTCGTCGAGGGTCATGGGGTGCTCCTTGGGCCTTGGAAAGGGATACTTTGTACCCCTTCTCGTCAGCTCCCGCCGGAGGTCCCATGAGCGATCACCCCGATACGATTCTGTTGGAAGGCATCCAGGTGCCTGCTGCCCTGGGCGTGACCGCCGCCGAGCGAAAGATGCGCCGGCCGGTCCGCCTCGACCTGGAGATCGAGACGGATCTACGCGCCGCCGGCCGCAGCGATCGCATTCAGCAGACGATCCACTACAAGCGCATCTTCGAGATCGCTGCGGACGTGGCCTCGAACCAGGAGCACAAGCTGGTCGAAGCCCTGGGCCAGCGGATCGCCGACGCCGTGCTCGACAAATTCGGCGTAGACGCCGTGACCGTCACCGTGCGCAAGCCCTCGCCGATCGCCGCGGTGCTCGAGCATGCGGGCATCCGCATTCGCCGCGAAAGGGAATGATCGAGATCCGATCCGTCCCCGCCGAGCTGACTCGCGCTTTGCGTCAGCAAGTACTGCGCCCGAATCAGGCGCCGGAAGAATTGATCTATCCGGGCGACGAGGCGCCTGGCAGCTTTCATCTGGCGGCCTATCGAGGCGTTGATGTGGTCGGCACGATCACGCTCTCCCTGGAAGAGCGAGAGGAGAGCGGCAGGGCGCGCGGCTCCTATCGATTGCGCGGAATGGCCATCGCGTCGGACGACCGGGGGCACGGAATTGGAGCCCGGCTCCTGAAAGTCGCATTGGAGAAGATGTCTGCAGCCGGCGGCGAACGGGTCTGGTGCAACGCCCGGCTCTCTGCGGCCCGGTTCTACGACCGACACGGCTTCCACCGGATCGGGCCCGAATTCGATCTTCCGGGGATCGGCCCCCATGTCGTGATGGAGCGCGAGTTCTAGCGAGGTGAAAACCTCTCGGCTTGCTTCGACTGCCCCCAGCGGGCAGGCTATCGTCCCCTCAGCCGGTTCCCCCCGCACGGTCGGGGAACTTCCGGCCCAACGCGAGGCAGGTACGAGGCATGGCGGCTGCAAGTGAAACACTCCCGGCTCCCACGGACAGCGTCGATATGGAGGTCCGGATCTACTCCTACTACCGCGATGCCGAGCTACGCGGTTCCAACCTGGTCTATCGGCTCCTCCGCATCCTGAAGGACGACGAATCCCAGATGCTTCTCTCCGAGCATCTGTCCGACGAGACGCGCCACGCCTGGCTGTGGACCGAACGGATCAAGGAACTCGGTCGGGCGCCGGTGCCGATCACCGATGGCTACCAGGTGCGGATCGGCAAGCGCGCGGGTCTTCCCAGGAAGCCCATCGATCTCCTGTCACTCACGGTGGTCGTCGAGCAGCGGGCACTCAAGCGCTACCAGGAACACCTGAAGCTCGAGGGCGTTCCCGAGCGCACGCTCGAAGTGCTGCGTTCGGTGACCAAGGATGAGGGTTGGCATATCGATTGGGTACGGCAGAAGGCCCGCGAGATCGCCGAGGCCGAAGGCGCGCCGGATCGCTACGACGAGGCCATCGATCGCTACCGCGCCATCGATCGGGAAGTGTGGGGGGAACTCAAGGAAGTGGAACTCGGCTGGCTGGAGGCGCTGTGAGTCCAGCGGAGGCCGCACCTCCGCCCTCCAGCCCCAACGGCCACGGCGAACACCCGAGCCTCGCTGACCGCATGGCTGCAGTGCTGGTGAGGGCCGTCCTGGGGCTGCTTCGTCTCGTCCCGGATCGAGCAGCGCTGGGTTTGGCCGCAGCATTCGGAGCTGGCTACGCCCGTCTTCGGGGCCCCCGCACCGCAGACGCCATGTTGAACCTTCGCATCGCCTTCCCCGATTGGAGTGATGAGAAGCGTCGCGATGTGATGGTGCGATCCTTCGCGAATCTGGGCCGCGGCCTGGCTGAGTTCGCCCGCGTCGGCTCACTGAGCCGGGAAGCGCTGCGAGAGCGCGTGAGCGTCGAAGGCTTCGAGCATCTGGAAGCCGCTCGCAAGGCCTCGAGGAACGGAGGGGTCGTGGTCCTGACCGCTCATTTCGGATCCTGGGAAATTCTTGCGGCTGCGATGGTCGCCCGCGATGTGCCTGCTGCCGTGGTCCATCGTCCACGAGAAAACCCGATTCTGAATGCATTGTTAGGTCAGATGCGTGGTGATAGTGGAGCCGAGTTGCTGCCACGGGGCAACGCGGCTCGTGCAGCACTCACCGGTCTGAGGAATGGTCGCGTTCTCGCCATGCCCTATGACCAGAATTGCCGCCGGCGCGAGGGCGTGTTCGTGCCCTTCTTCGGGCGCCTGGCCTGCACCCGGGATGGCCCGCCGAGGATCGCCATGCGTACCGGTTGCCCCGTGATCCCGGTCTTCCTGTATCGGCAGCCAGATGGCATCCACCACGTTGCACGTTTCGGCCCGCCCATCGAACTCGTCGACGAGGGAGACGACAAAGCCGCTGCGTTGCACGAGAACGCACACCGCATGACCCGTCCCATCGAAGACGCCATCCGGGAGGCGCCGGATCACTGGATCTGGATCCACCGCCGCTGGCGCACCCAGCCGGAAGGCGAGCGGCACCCGTACTAGCGCGAATAATTCATGAAGAAGTCGTGGTCTTGAATTGAAGAAGGCCCCAGTTGCGGTAGAAACGAGTTGCGACACGCGTTTCCCCTCAACAAGGGCCCCTTCATGAAGCCGGATACTACCGCACAGACTGTCACCTTTCCCGACTTGATCTCGAAGCCCGTCGTGGCCGCCTTCGACCAGGAGCACAGCAGCTCCGACGGCGGAGCCTTGTTGCT
>JAAETT010000038.1 GCA_024228115.1 bacterium | reverse complement strand
GCCAGTGTGTGGAGGCAGAGCCATGAGTCGTTCGGCACGGCAGCCGTGGACCCCACGAGTACGGTGGCCCTCAACACCCGCTTCCCTGGCCAGTACGCCGATGGCGAGACAGGCCTCCACTACAACAGGTTCAGGTATTTCGATCCAGCCGTAGGGCGATACATCAATGCGGATCCGATTGGGCAATGGGGCGGCACCAACGTCTTCCAGTACGTGCTGCCGAATCCCACGGTGTCGATTGACCCGCTTGGTCTTGCAGGTGGGCCATATGGTCTTGGAGGAGGACCGTACAGCCAATCCAACACAGTGGCGCAAAACTCGTCGCCGCCCGGCCAGTTTGGGACGCAGGCGGCCAGCAATTTTCGGTCAACGAATACGACGACTCCAGGCGTTGCTGCACCCATCTTTCTTACCGGTGCTTCGGGTATCGCCGGCAATGTTGCGGCAAGTCGCGGTGCGAACACTGTCCTTGGTTTAGGGAAACTCGTCCTGACCAACCCGGGTGCAGTGACATCTGGTGCGGTTGTTGGCACGGCTCAGGCGGCGGGGCTCGCATGGGCGGCAACGAGCGCGGCATGGTTCGCTGGGACGGCAGTCGGGTCGGCGATTGCAGCGATCCCGGTGCCGGGCGGTCCCGGAGCCACGGTAGGCACGTTCTATGGTGACTACGTGTTTGACTACCTCAATCCGCCGCCTGGCTCCTGTAGCCCTGGTGCCGGCACCGCGGTTGTTCCGTGAAGGAGGGCGCATGAGTAGGGGTGCAGGTGTCGTTGTACTCGCTGTGTTCTTCGGAGTTATTGGTGCGAACGGTCTCGTGTTCGGGGATCCCTCCTGGGCAAAGGTCGGACTCGGCTTTCTCGCCGGGGTCGTCTTTGCCGTGACGTTCGCATGCTTCTATTACCTCACTCCTAAGGCAGCTACATCGTCTCCTACGGTTGCCATGACATTGATAGGTGCCCTATCAGGGTTCCTCACGGCGCTCGCGTGGTGGTGGGTTCAAAATGATTCGCCGGAACTTGCTGTGATCTGTGCGGTCGGTGTTGTTCTTGGTGGAATCGTGGGGTGTTGTCTCGCTAGAGCTGACGTGACAGCGCCGGGAAGTTCATGAACGTGAGCGGGGTATTTTTTCCGCGGTTTCCGTAATGCACCGAGATCGACCTTGGTTGCCGAGGCAGAACTCGGATGCCGGCTCGCACCGTCAGCCTCCGCGCAGAACCCCCCGCCCGCCCGTCCGGAGCCCCGCACGAGGCTCATGCGCCGACGCCGAGTTCGGCCCAGAGCCGGGCTCGAGGCGTGCGAGAGTGGGTTGCTCCCGCGCCCGCCCACCCCAAGCGTCGGAGGGGGCCTCCCCTCGTCGCTTCGCTCCTCACCGGGGCAGCCGGGCGGCAAGTGCCGCGCCCGGCCCTGCGGGGCGGGCCGCTCCCTGCGCAGCCTCCTGCCGCGGGCCGTTCACGCCCCTTGCAAGGCCCTGTCCGATAAAGCTGCTTTATCCGACAGCCCCTGTCCGGCCCCCTCCTCGGGCTCCGCTTCGCTCCGCCTTGACATAACAAGTTATGTCAACTTGGGGTGGGCTGCGCTTTACCGGTGCGAGAGGTATTTGCCGTCCCGAGAGTTCGCCCGGCTCCGGACCTCTTGCCCCGCATAGGCAGGGCTGCCGTGCGCACGCCGGCCGCCCGTCCGCCCCCCTGGAAGGGGGGCTCCCCGGAAAGAGCTGCGGCGGCTCCGCCGCAGCTCTGGTGAGGTGAGAGCGGCTGAGGGGGAAGAGGGCTTCAGAGGAGCTTGCGAAACTCTTCAACCGTAAGCCCCGCATCGCGCACGATGCCGCCGAGGGTGAAGGCGTTGATGGGGTTGTTGCGCGGGATGGTGAGGATACGGGTGCCATCGGTCATGATGATGTGCCCGCTCTGGCGTGTGATCCGGAAGCCCGCCTTTTCGAGAGCGCGCACGGCCTTTTGATGCGGGATTCCGGGAATCTTCGGCACGTGGATTAGACGGCGACGTCGACTTCGCGGATCTCGGCGTCGCCGAGCAACTCGTCGACGACGGCGAGGTAGTCGGTGATGGCACCCTGAATGTTCAGAAGGGCCTCTTCCTCGGTCTCACCCTGGGACCAGCAGCCGGGGAGTCCGGGGACGGAGACGCTGAAGCCTTCGTCGGAGTGTTGGAGAGCGATCTTGTAGCGCATGGGTTGTCCTTGGGTCGGAGCTCAAGCTTCACGCTTGTACTGGGAGACGAGGGCCGAGACGGTCTCGACGATGCGTTCCTGCTGCTTTCTCGGCAGGGTCGAGACCTCTTCGAAGATTCTCTGGACCTTGCCGACGGGCCCCGCACGGCGGGTCTCGGGGAGCTTGCCCTCGAGGATGTGCTCGATCTTGACGCCGAGGACCTTGGCGAGTTTCGGAAGGACGTCGGAGCGGGGCGGCTTCTGGCTGTGCTCCCAGAAGGCGATGTTCTGCTGAGGCTCGCCGACAAGCTGCGCGAGCTCGACCTGGGTGAGCCCTGCTGCGCGCCGCAAGGCGGCGAGGCGGGCTCCCTGCTTGGGTCGATGTCGATCGAGCTTCCGTGCCACGGCGGAAGTGTACGGGTGGTTTTGGAGAGAACGGGGTTCGAGGGCCCCTGCAGCTTGCATGAATACCAGCATACTGGTACAACGGGATCGAGTCCACCAGTCGCGGGTTTTGTGTCCACGGCCCTTGACAGGTTTTCGCAAAGGGAGGTTTTTGGATGGCGAGGATCCCCGAGGCAGAGATCGAGCGGCTGAAGCAAGAGGTC
>JAAETT010000037.1 GCA_024228115.1 bacterium | reverse complement strand
GCGGAACCTGCCAACGACTTTGAGACACTTCGGGTCTCGATTTAGTGAGCACCTCCTGGTTGTAGCCCCGTGGTCTGGGGCGGGTTGATGTAGACGGCTTCGGGCAAGGTTGCCGGCTGGGGGCAGCCTCGCGGGAAGCGCTCGGGGTGGATGCGATAGACGTTGGCGAGGACCTTCTGGCGATCGGCCAGGAGATCCTCGGCCCGACCGCAGTAGACATCGGCGGGCGTGAGCATGGCGATGCCCGCGTGCCGATGCTGATGGTTGTACCACGGGAAGAACGTACGGCAGTAGGCCGTGGCGTCCGGTTGGCCGGAGAACCGTCCGGGGAACCCCGGGTGGTACTTCAGGGTCTTGAACTGCGACTCGGAGAACGGGTTGTCGTCCGAGACGCGGGGGCGGGAGAGCGACTGGGTCACGCCCAGGTCGGCCAGGAGCTGGGCCGTGCACTTGGCCGTCATCGGGGCCCCGCGGTCGGAGTGGAGCGTCAGGGTCTTGGGGTTCACTGCGTACTTCAGGCAGGTCTCCTCGATCAGGTTGCTGGCAAGCCGGGCGTTCTCGCGGTCGGCGACCATCCACCCCACGACGTAGCGGCTGTAGAGATCCAGCAGCACGTAGAGGTAGTAGTAGGTCCACTTCTTCGGGCCGAGCAGTTTTGTTATGTCCCACGACCAGACCTCGTTCGGCGCCGTCGCAACGAGTTCGGGTTTGGTGTAGGCCGGATGACGCCGCTGATTGCGGCGCTCTCGGCTTTCTCCTCCTTCGGCCAGGAGGCGGTACATCGTGCGTTCCGAGCACAGGTAACGCCCCTCATCGAGGAGCGTGGCCGCGACCTCGCCGGGCGATCGATCCGCGAAACGGGGCTCATAGAGCACCTCTCGCACGCGCGCGCGCTCGGTTGGCGAGAGCGCTCGGGCAGGGGTTTTCCGGGGCTGCTGCTGCCCGATCGAAGGCCTCGCGTTGCGGTAGAAGGTCGCCCGCGACACGCCCAAGGCCCGACAGGCCGGGGAAATCCCGACCTGTCGAGCCAATCCTTGGGCTGCGGTCACGAGTTCTTTCCGCTCTCGAGGTCGAATCCCAGCAGCCCGGCAACTTTTTCCTGCACGTCCAGGATCGTGTGGGCCTTGTGCAGCTCGGCCTTGAGGCGCGCATTCTCGGCCTCGAGTTGCTGCACCTTGGGCTCCAGCGGGTTGCGCTCCCTCGGCTTGACGCCACGCTTCTTCGAGGCCAGCCCTCGAAGAGCGCCCTGACGCTGCGCCTTGCGCCAGGCTGTGAGGTGAGAGCTGTACAGCCCCTCGCGCCGAAGCAGCTGGCCCACCTCACCAGGCTTCGTGCAGCTGTCTGCCTCTTCGAGAATCCGCAGCCGGTACTCGGCCGTGAATTGCCTCCGCTTCGGCTTCGCCACCACCTCCGGATCGGGCCCGCCGGCCCTGGAGCCGGTTCCGGCGCTACGCGCCTCCACCGGCCCCAGGGCCGGCGGAAGCGGAGTGTTCGAGTCGTTGATCATCGTGAGTCACCTTGCATCGCCCTACAGTAATTCTGGACGGGTCAAGTGTCTCATCGGCGTTGGCAGAGAGGG
>JAAETT010000036.1 GCA_024228115.1 bacterium | reverse complement strand
GACGCCCGACGTCATCAACCTCGGCTACACGCTGCTCAGCGGCGCTCCCCACAAGAATGAATTCACGCGGGGCGGGCACGGCGAGAGCACGACGCCCGGAGCACAGGGCGTCACCCTCGAGCTCGG
Source organism: bacterium (assembly GCA_024228115.1). Lineage (NCBI taxonomy): Bacteria > bacterium. The sequence continues at coordinate 4,698 of JAAETT010000036.1, read as the reverse complement.
CGAGCATCCCATCGCAGAAGAGCTACGCCAGCTCGGCCTGCCGAAGGATCCGCTGCTCAGCAACTGGTGCGAGCACATGCGGGGAAGCTTCGGGCCGTCGCAGCCTCTCTGAGCGGCGCAAAGCGAGAGGAGCGCTGAAGCGCTCCCCCTGAGCCTCGTGCGTGGAATCAGCGCCAACACGTCCGGCTCGGGCGGTTGTACAATCGGCGCGTGAACTCCACCGGGAGAACACCCTCCCGCGTGCCCAAGGAGACCCCATGGTCCATCGCCCGACGGTTCTATCGCTCGCATTCCTGCTCCTGCTCGGGGCGACCTTCGCATTGGCGGGGGAGCGGAAGTTGGACGGTTCGAGGGCGATTGCGGCTCCATCCGCTGACGTTGCCCGAAACATGAATCTGATGCGCACCGAACTCGACGCCTTGCGGGCGCGACTGGGAGCGCTGGAGAAGGCAAACCAAACGAAGCGGAAGGAGGCCCAGGTCAAACCGCGCACGAATCAAAACAAGCAGCCTCAAGCGGCCGGCCGTGCCATTCCGGGGGCGACGGGGCAGCTTTCCGATGCAGCGTTTCGCCAGAAGGTCCTGGAGGTCATGGCGCCGAAGCTGCAAGCCATCGACGCCAAACTCGCAGGGCTGGCTCCGTTTCCGGCCAGGGTTCAGGCGCTTCAACAACACCGCCATGGCCATGGTCACGGGCTCAGGAACTCGAAAACCGTGGTGGCGAATCCAGATCAGATGATCTTGGTCCCGAGCGGACCCGTCTCGACACCGATCTATTCTTCGCCCTAGCGAAGAGCTGAAAAAAAAAAAAAACGGTGACACTTGAACCCAGCGCCGCGTAGGATCGACTCCCGGTCTACATCCGAGGAGGCTCCCATGCTAGCGATAGGTTCTCTCTCCGCACCCGGTGCGAGCCATCGAAGAAGCCTGGCCTTGACGCTGGTCCTGGCTCTCACGCTTTCCGCATCCCTGTTGTACGCCCAGGACTCACCTGCTTCGGGACCACGGAAATCCCAACCTGGGGTGCTGGAATTCCGTTCCGACCTCAGGCCCGGGATGATCCTCGCACTGCCGGACACGGACCGTGTTCGGCTCTCTGACGGTCGCATGCTGAAGGTCGGCGATGTGCGACGCCTGTCTGCCGTGGCCAAACGACTACGGGCGCCTGGGTCCAACCCCCTGCCTGCTGCCCTGGCCCGCAAGCCCGCCGGGAAGGGTGTACCCCTTCGTAGCGGCGCAGATCTCGCGGCGGCACTCGAACGCAGTGACGACGAAACCGTGCAGCTTCCCTCCGGCCGGCTCCTCACCGTGGGGATGCTGCGCCTGCTCCAACCGGAAATCGAGGGTCGGATCGGCCGGTCGCTGTCCGCGACCCGCGATACGACCGCGACCACCGGAAAGGCCGTGCGCGTCGGAGCCAAGACCGACTGGGCGAAAATCTTGGGCCTGCCGGACGACACGCCGCTCGAGGCGCCCGATGGCACGCGCATCACGGTCGCCGACCTGAAGCAAGCCCTTGCCAATACGCCGGCGCGCACCGAGCCGGCGCAGAGCCGCGAGGGGGGATGACGCGATGCCTTCCACCCTCCGACCCAACCTCCGCTGCAACCTGGTCCGCCTGCTCCTGACTTCCCTTCTCGCCCTAGCCGCGAGCCTGACGCCCGCCGCTCCGGCCCAGGCCGACGCCATCGACGACTTCTCCTGGGTGTTGAGCCAGCTCGACGAGGCGAATGCCAACCCGTTCCCGATCAGCGGGAGCGACGTACAAGCCTCCAAGGGTCTCTTCCTATGCCTCGAGAAGGCCTCGAACGATCTGGCCGTGATCGGCTGCATCGACAGCTTCAAGAACACGCCACTCGGCCAGGAAGCCGCCAGTGCCAGCGGTGTCCCCAGCTGGTTCTGGGACCTCTTGGATACCTACGTCGCCCTGCGCGCGAACGATTTCTGGGGGGTGGTCGGCCACCTGGGCAAAGCGGCGATCTGCATCGTGGCGCAGGTGATGACCGGCGGCTCCGTAGATGTTTGCGGCCTGATCGAGGAACTCGTGAAGCTGGCCGAGAGCTTGAGCGATGCGGCCCAGGCCGTGGCGAAGTTCGTCGCGTCGATCGGCAAGGGTGCCTGGAGCGCGGTGCAGGACGTGGGCTGCTCGCTGGGCCTGGGTGGTTGCGGCTCGAGTTCACCACCTCATGAACGCGCCTATGCGTGGGTGTTCGCGCCCCGCGTACCGGACGGGGTGAAGGCGAAGAAGCAGGTGGATGCCTTTGCCTTCGTGACGCTGCGCATGCAACTCGAGGCGAACGCCAGCGCCAAGCCGGCCAAGCTCAGCGTCCAGATTCCAATCTCCCAGAACTACAGCGCAGCGGCCGTCTCCCTTGCATCGCAGATCTTCGAATCGACGGTGGACGCGAAGTGGACGGCCGACGTGGCCCAGAATGAGCTGCCAGCGCTAGCCGCCAAGCGCGGTAGCTACGCGAGTCCGGGACAGATCGAGAAGATCGCCCAAGCAGCCTACACGGCCTTCGGCCAGGGGAACGGTCCGCCGTCGAGCTGGGTTCCAACGCGCTGCACGAACGACTTCAAGAAGGTCTTCGGCTTCGCCCACGTGGATCGCTGGATCACCGGCCACACGGACGAGGCCGCGAAGCTCGGGAACGTGAAGTCCAACCCGACGTGGTGCCAGCAGGTCTTCTGGGGCCAGAACCTGGAGCCCTTCGCTGCCGAATTCCAGAAACTCGTGGCGGGAATATGCCCGACCCAGTCCGGCAAGATCGTCTGCCTCAGCATGGCCGCCCAGAAGTCCTGCTCGGAGCTGCTCGGGACCGTGGGACTGGCCGATCGATGCAATGCGAGCGGCTCGGTGGGCCTGGATGCGGCCAAGCAGATCGCCGCTCACCTGAAGAAGAATGGGTCGAAGATCCCCTGCACGATCGGCAAAACCGGCCTGAAGATTCCGGGCAAGCTGAGCCCCCCGGGCAGACTCACCTGCACGCGCCGCCCACAACAGCACTACTGCAAGGAGGCACACGAGAAGCTGTTCGGTTCCCTTCCGCATCCGGTCGTGAGCTGCCTGCTCGATGAGGACCCCGCCTACACGAAACTCGCGTCCCAGGTGAAGGCTGCCGTCGCAAGCCTGGCGGGCGGCTCCTTGCCGCAGCTGGGAATCGACAAGATCGATCCCCTGGTCGTGCTCGTCGGAGGCGAAGGCAACTCGTCTGTGCAGAGCCAACAGGATTTCGGGTTTGGGCCTCCCAGCAAGAAGAAAGGTTTCGACGCGGCCCTGCACGTTCCCCGACTCGTGGATGGCGTGGACACGCCTGTTCTTGCCAGGGACCTCGTGGGAGAGATCAAGGATATGACCGCTCTGCAGGTGCGGGCGCCGCATGGCATGCCGAACCCGCCAGATCCGACCCGGCCGGCCCTGTTGCGCGACGCCATCTCTCCGCACGCCGGCGCGAAGACGAAGGCTGGCTCGGCCGTCTTGCCGCGGGATGCGAACCTCTCCGCACAGAAAATGTCGCCCGCGCTCGGGAAGAGCGGAGCTTCCAAGCCTGCGGGGGGCTTCGGCAAGCCCGTCAAGATGCGCAACGGTGAGCTTCCTCCTGGCCAGCGCGTACGCGTCGGAAAGCCCCAGGGCGCCCGTTCGGCCGGGGCGATGCCCTTGCCCGCCATCGTGCCGCTGGAGCTCGTCATCGAGCCCGATCTGAAGATCGGCTCACAGCGTGTGCGTTGGGGTGGTACAACGCGGCTCGAGAGCAGTGAGGCCTTGCTCCGCTCGAACGGTATCTGCGAGGTGCCCATCCGCGTCCGAACACGGAACAAGGGAAGCCTACCCAGCGGAGCCACCTCACGTCGGTGGCGCAACTCTGCCGTGCGCGGCGAGGCGGTTTTCACGACCACCCCGATCGCCGCTCGGGCAGTGGCGAGCCAGGTGGACACGCTCCGCTTGGTGCCCGGCCGGAACGAGCTGCTCCTCACCCTCGGCACACAGGGCCAGGTTGCAGGCGGGGGCGCACGAAACAACGAGCGACGCATCGTCGTCGAGATCGAGGGCAGCTGCGGACGAGCCCCGGCGGCGCGGGTGACGCCATCCCGGAAGCGGCAGGCATTGCCGGCGCCTGTCCGAAAAACAGCTCCGACAACACGCGGACGATCACCATCCAGCGATGAAACGACTCCGGACGCTGCCGCGCCCGCAGGTGGGGGCCGCTTGGCGCCAGTCGTCAGTCCGAGGGAGTCGCGACGGCACTGAGCTTCGACGAAAAGCTCGTCACTTTGGGACGCCTGGACGGCACCTACGGAAATGCCTGTCCTCCCTTTCGCCCCCTTCGATGCCTTCTGGATCCTCCTGTCGGCCGTCCTCGTGACGTCCGCTCGGATCCTGCGGCTGTTGCGGCACGGGCACTGGGAGGTCTGGGTAGAACTCGGGCGGCCGACCTTGCTGCCTCGGGGCGGCGTAGGAGCCAGCGCGGGCTTGACGCGCTTCTACTGGTCGCGACGGGTCCGTGGTCTCGGCGATTCGGATCTTCGCCGCTGGGTCATCACCTTGCGCGTTCTGCAGCTGCTGTTGGCGGCCGTGCTGATCGTGCTGTGGAGCAGGCTCCTCAGCACCGGGACGCTCCAGAACCTGGTGTAGGCTTCGCGAACCCTCGAAAGGAGGTGCCTCGTGGAGAGCGTCCTGATCACCGGTGCGAACTCGGGT
>JAAETT010000035.1 GCA_024228115.1 bacterium | reverse complement strand
GACGCCCGACGTCATCAACCTCGGCTACACGCTGCTCAGCGGCGCTCCCCACAAGAATGAATTCACGCGGGGCGGGCACGGCGAGAGCACGACGCCCGGAGCACAGGGCGTCACCCTCGAGCTCGGCGAGCATCCCATCGCCGAAGAGTTGCGCAAGCTCGGTCTACCGAAGGATCCGCTGCTCAGCAACTGGTGCGAGCACATGCGGGGAAGCTTCGGGCCGTCGCTGCCTCTCTGAAGCTGCGAAGCCCGGAGGCGACTAAACGCCTCCGCCAGTCCTGTTTCGCGGAAACGACACCAACACGGACCGCGTGGGCAGTTGTACACTTGGCATGCGAACTCCATCTGGAGTCGACCCTCTCGCATGCTGAAGGAGACCCCATGGTCCATCGCCCGACGGCCCTCTCGCTCGCATTCCTGCTCCTGCTCGGGGCGACCTTCGCCTTGGCGGGGGAACGGACACTGGACAGTTCGAGAACGATTGCCGCTCCCTCCGCAGACGTTTCCCGAAGCATGAATCTGATGCGCAATGAACTCGACGCCCTGCGGGCGCGACTGGGCGCGCTGGAGAAGGCGAACCGAACGAGGCCGAAGCAGGTACAAGTCCAACCTCGCGCGGACCGAGGCAAGCAGCCTCGCGCGACCAGTCCCGCCTTTCCGGGAGCGACGGGCCAGCTTTCCGACGCAGCGTTTCGCCAGAAGGTCATGGAGGTCATGGAGGTCATGGCGCCGAAGCTGCAAGGCATCGACGCCAAACTCGCAGGGCTTGCAGCGCTTCCGGCGGGCCTTCAGAAGCTCCAGGAACACCGCCATGGCCATGGTCACGGGCTCAGGAACTCGAAGACCGTGTTGGCGAATCCGGATCAGATGGTCTTGGTCCCGAGCGGCCCCGTGTCGATGCCAATCTATACACCGTAGAGAACAGCGCCGATGGCCGAGGCCGGGCGAGATGGCCTGAGAGGGCCAGCGTCATCGTCCCGCGGTGTGCCGCCCAGGCCGGCGTGGTGCCAACCTGAGCCCGGACCCATTCTCTTGCGTCACCTCGGGAACCAGAGACGGCACCCACAGGGACGTGCCCGTCCTCCCTTTCGCCCCCTTCGATGCCTTCTGGATCCTCCTGTCGGCCGTCCTCGTGACGTCCGCTCGTATCCTGCGGCTGTTGCGGCACGGGCACTGGGAGGTCTGGGTGGAACTCGGCCGGCCGACCTTGCTGCCTCGGGGCGGCGTAGGAGCCAGCGCGGGCTTGACGCGCTTCTACTGGTCGCGACGGGTCCGTGGTCTCGGCGATTCGGATCTTCGCCGCTGGGTCATCACCTTGCGCGTTCTGCAACTGCTGTTGGCGGCCGTGCTGATCGTGCTGTGGAGCAGGCTCCTCAGCACCGGGACGCTCCAGAACCTGGTGTAGGCTTCGCGAACCCTCGAAAGGAGGTGCCTCGTGGAGAGCGTCCTGATCACCGGTGCGAACTCGGGT
>JAAETT010000034.1 GCA_024228115.1 bacterium | reverse complement strand
TCTCACGCGCCAAGTCCAAGCCTGGCAAGACGATCGCAACCGAACGACGAAGGGCGTCGACTGGCAATTCACGACCCAACAAGCCCGCGTGAAACTGCGACGACTCTACCCCCAGCTTTTGGTGTGACAAGGGACTAGAACTCGACCCCCAGACGATCGTACCAGCGCGTGCGCCGCCAGCCCCGGCGGCCCATGCAGGCGTCCATCCGCTCCCGCACGACGCTGCCATCATCGTTGTCGGTGAGCTGATGGCAGACCTTCCGGGCATCGCGAAACCGGCCTTCCCGACCCTTCGGAACGTGCCAGGGGTCCGCAGGACCCGCGCAAGCACCGGACACGAAAAGCAGCGCCAGCAGCGCGGCAGCGTGCCGAAGCCTCATGCCTACTTGTTCGATCCCGTCGGGACGTCCCTGAAGGGCTTCCCCTTGTCCGCCCGGTGCTCGCCCGGAAGGCCGAGTACGCGCTCGGCGATGACGTTCTTCAGGATCTCGTCCGTACCACCGGCGATGCGAATCCCCGGCGAGGCCAGATAGCTCTCCTGCCAGATCGCAGCCTGGGGCGCAGATGACGTGTCACTCACACCACCCATCGCGCCTTGCAGCTCCATCGCGAAGGCCGCGAGCTCCTGGCTGAACGGCGCACCAACGGCCTTGCCGATCGAGCCCTCGGGCCCGGGCGTGCCACCGCGAGAGAGGGCCGAAAGCGTTCGGTAGCCCGTGTACTTGAGGCCCGTCGAGATGATGAAGGCATTCGCGAGCCGCTGGCGCACCGCGCTGTCCTCGATCGCGGGCCGACCGTTCTTGCGGCATTCCGCCGCCAGACGGAACAGATCCTTCGTGCGGCCGGCACCGCCGCCGGCACCGATCGACACGCGTTCGTTCATCAGCGTGGTGATCGCCACCTGCCATCCCTCTCCGATGGCCCCGAGCTGGTTGTCGGCCGGGATGCGCACATCGTTGAAGAAGACCTCGTTGAACGCCGCGCCCCCGTTGATCTGCTTGATCGGCCGGCACTCCACACCCGGGGAATGCATATCGACGATGAAGTAGGTCAAGCCGTCGTGCTTCGGCACTTCCGGATCGGTGCGGGTGACGATCATGCCCCAATCGCAGAAGTGGGCTCCCGTGCTCCAGATCTTCTGACCGTTGATCACCCACTCGTCGCCGTCGCGTACCGCACTGGTGCGCAGGCCCGCCAGGTCGGATCCCGCCGCCGGCTCGCTGAAGAGCTGGCACCAGACGACCTGACCGCGGGCCATGTCCTTCAGATACTTCTCTTTCTGCTCCGGCGTGCCGTGGGCCATCAAGGTGGGTCCAAGCATCCCGTGGCCAATGCCGTAGATGGGCGCAGGCGTCTTGAATTTCGATTCTTCCTGGTTGAAAACCACGTTCTCGAGTCGCCCGAGACCCTGGCCACCGAACTCCTTCGGCCAGGTCAACACGGCCCAGCCGTTGTCGTATTTCGTGGCCTGCCACGCCTTGGACCTCTCGATCGCCTCGTCGTCCTCGCGCTCGGCCATCAGGCTCGGCGCGATCTCATCCGGATTCAGGGGCTCGAGGTGCTGCTCGAGAAACGCGCGGGCCTTTTTTCGGAACTCGGCCTCTTGCGGGGTATCGTCAAAATCCATTTTCGCTCTCCGTCCGTCTTCGTTTCAGTCGATCGTTCGTTCGCGTGAGGCTGGCGGCGTCAGGCCAGCTTCGTCTTCTCGAAACGCGAGACCAGTTTCTCGCGCCACTCATCGGGCGTGCCGAGACCGTGGCTCGTGCTCTTGGCGCGGCGGTAGAAGAGATGGCAGTCGTATTCCCACGTGTAGCCAACGCCACCGTACATCTGGATCATCTCTTCGCCTGCAAGGCAGAAGGCGTCACTGGCCGCGACCCGGGTGCTGGCCGCCGCGATGGCGAGTTCATCACTGTCTTCCGAGAGTGCCCAGGCGGCGTAGTAGCCGTTCGACTGCGCGATCTGGATGGCGCAGAAGAGATCGGCCATGCGATGCTTCAATGCCTGGAAGGAGCCGACAGGCCGACCGAAGGCGAAGCGGCCCATGGTCTGTTCCTTGGTCAACTCGAGGGCGCATTCGGCACCGCCGATCTGTTCGTAGGCCAGCATGACCGCGGCCCGGTCGAGCACCGCGCTCGCCAACGCGTCGCCCTGGCCCTCCCCGCCGAGGCGCTCGCCGGCGGCACCGTCGAACTCCAACTTGGAGAGCGGCCGGGAAGGATCGAAGGCTTCGAGAGGTGTGCGCGTCACCCCGGCAGCGTCCAGATCAACGATCACCAGGGAATGACCGCTGCCCTCCTTCGCGACGACCACTGCGATGCCTGCCGCCTCAGCGTCGGGAACCGGCATCTTCGTGCCGTTCAGCTTTCCACCCTCGAACGTCACGGCGCACTGGCCCGGGTCGAAATCGCCCACGCCTTCCGCCAGAGCGAAGGTGCCAATGAGTTCGCCGGAAGCGAGGCGCGGAAGAAGGCTCTTCTTTTGATCATCGCTGCCCGCGAGGAGGATCGCCTCGGTCGCGAGATAGACCGACGACGAGAACGGGATCGGCGCCAACGCACGACCGATCTCCTGGGCGATCAACACGAGTTCGAGATAGCCGAGGCCCGCCCCCCCGTATTCCTCGGGAACCGCAGCGCCTAGCCAGCCCATCTCGGCCACGCCCTTCCAGAGTTCCTGATCGTAGGTCTCACTGCCTTCAAGGACGGCTCGACATTTTTCGAGCCCGGCGTGTTCCTGGAGATAGTCCCGCGCGGTTTGCTGGACGAATTTCTGGTCTTCGGAAAATTCGAGATTCATCGCGTCCTCGGTTCGGATATTGGCAGTGGGTAGGGCATTATATACAGAATGCCGGTCTACCGCCTCGGGTCTGAGGTCTCTTTTCCGCCGCCGGCAGAAGCGTCGGAAAGCGGACTGCTTGCGGTCGGCGGGGACCTCTCTCCAGAACGCCTTCTCCTGGCCTACAGCCTTGGAATCTTCCCCTGGTACGACGAACCACCGATCCTCTGGTTCTCCCCGGATCCCCGGATGGTCTTGGAGCCTGCCGAGCTCCACGTCCCGCGCCGCCTGGCGCGAACGCTTCGCAGCGGCGGTTTCGAGACGACCCTCGATCGCGCGTTTTCGGATGTCATCCGGGCCTGCGCCTCCGTTCCGAGAGAGGGGCAGGATGGGACATGGATCAATCCGGAGATGCTCTCGGCCTACGAACGGCTTCACGAGCTTGGCTTCGCCCACTCCTGTGAGGCGTGGTGGGAGGGCGAACTCGTCGGCGGCATCTACGGCGTCTCCCTCGGCAGCGCATTCTTCGGCGAGTCGATGTTCCACCACCGCACCGACGCCTCGAAAGTGGCCCTCGTCCAACTGGTGCGAAGCCTCGCCGAGTGGAACTTCACGCTGATCGATTGCCAGATGCACACGGAACACCTGGCCGGCTTCGGCGCGACCGAGTGGCCGCGAGCCCGCTTTCAGGCCGCGCTCGCCAGCGCCTTGCGAGAGCCTACGCGCCGAGGCCCCTGGTAGGCCCGACAGCGCGGTCAGCGCTGGGGGGCCTCTTTGCACAAGACATCGCGGAATGCAGGATCGGCGATCCCGATCAGTGCGGCGGCTCGCTCGGCCACGGTCAATCCCGCGAGCTCCGCCGCGCCATGCTCGGTCACCACCACATCGAGCTGGTGACGCGGTGTCGTCACCGCCGTACCCGGCTCGAATGAGGGAGTGATCCGCGAGACCACCCGACCGTGGACCTTCGCTGTGGACGGCAGACAGATGAAGGAGCGGTCGCTGTTCTCGAGGCCGGGGCCGCCGGTGAAATCCTCGTGACCGCCGACGCCCGAATACTGGGTCTCGCCGATCGTATCCGCCGCCACCTGGCCGGCCAGATCGATGGCCAGCGCGCCGTTGATACACACCATGTTCCGATTGGCCGCGATCGTCTCGGGCGCATTCACCGCCTCGACCGGCAGGAAGCGCACATCCTCGTTGCCATCCAGCCACGCATAGAGTGCCTCCGAGCCACCTGCAAAGGTGCAGATCGAGATGCCTTCGTGGAGACCCTTGGACGCGTTGCTCACCTTCCCCGCACGGTGCAACGCCATCAGGCCATCGGTGAACATCTCGGAATGCACCCCGAAGTCCCCGAGTTTTCCCTCCGCGAGGGTCGACACGACCTGGCTGGGGATCGCGCCGATGCCGGTTTGAAGCGTCGCGCCTTCGTGAACGAATGGCGAGACGTGTTCGGCGATCCGCACCTCGGCCTCCCCGCCCGGGGTGTCGGGCACGATCGGTAGTGGAGTTGCCACCTCGATGATCACATCCGCCTCGTCCACATGAATGGCATGAGGCGCTTCCGGCGGAAGTCCGAAGGTTCGGGGCAAGGCTGGATTGACTTCAACGATCAGCAGGCGGTCCGGGTCGCTCCCGGCGGCGCGCAGCTCGTGGGTCGTCGCACCGGCGTGAAGGGAGAGGCTCATCCATCCCTTCGCATCCGGCGCTGCGGCAACGGTGCCCATGACCCGGGGACGAAGGGTCTCGAGAAGTCGGGTAAAGCGGCGAAAATCTGCGGGAACGAATTGCACATCGTATCCGGACGCCCGGAGCCCGCGCTCGACCGGGCCGAAGAAGCCGCTGCGCAGCTTGACGCCGGGCTTCGTGAAGAGCGGATACAGGCCTAGCAAGAGGGCCGTCGAGACGACGAGGTCCTCAAAATCGTCCCGTTCGCCAAGAGCCGTCATGAAGGCTTTTGGCTGGCCGGGGCCCAGCGGCAACCCAACGACATCTCGCCGCTCGACCAGGGCGGCCGCCTCGGCAGGGCTCTTGCGCTTCGCTTCCGGTATCTCCAAAGGTCAACCCACCCGTCGATCGTGTCCGGCCCAATAGGGCTCGCGCAGATCCTTCTTCAGCACCTTGCCACTCGGGTTGCGCGGAAGCGCCTCGATGAAATCGACGCTTCGGGGTCGTTTGTAGCCACCGAGCCGATCCTTGCAATGCGCGAGCAGGTCTTCAGTCGTGGTTTCCTCACCCTCCTTGAGGACGACGACCGCCTTCACCGCCTCACCCCACTTCTCATCGGGGATTCCGATCACCGCCGCCTCCGCGACCGCAGGGTGTTCATAGAGCACATCTTCGATCTCCCGGGGATACACGTTCTCTCCCCCGGAAACGATCATGTCCTTCACCCGATCCTGGATGTACACGAAGCCCTCATCGTCCATGATCCCCGCGTCACCGGTGTGCATCCAGCCATCCCGCAGGGCTTCAGCACTGGCCTCTTCCAGGTTCCAGTAGCCGCGCATCAACTGGGGCCCACGGGCGGCCACTTCGCCAATCGTGCCATTGGGCACGGGTTTCCCTTCTCCATCGACGATGCAGATTTCGGTTCCGATCAACGCCCGCCCCGCCGAGAGCAGCAGCCCCGGCTCACCCGCGACGCCGCGCCGATGGTCTTCTGGCATCAGGTACGAAACGGCGGCCGTCGTCTCGGTCATGCCATAGCCCTGCACGAAATCGCAGCCGAATGTGTCCATGGCCTGACGAAGCGTGGGCTCGGCGATTGCCGAGGCGCCGTAGATCAGCAGACGCAGCTTTTCATAGTTGCGCTGCCCGACATCCGGCACCGCGACCAGGCAGAACTGGATCATGGCTGGAACCAGTAGCGAAATCGTAACGCCGCCTTCCGATAGCGCGTCCACCACGGCCGCCGGGTTGAAATCTTCGTGAATCACGAGGGTTCCGCCGCCGCCAATGACGGCGAATGTCATGATTCCGGCTGCGGCGTGATACATCGGCGCCACGATCAACCCACGTTCGCCCTCGGAGATACTGAAACCGACCATGGCCTGAAAGAGCTGCCAGCAGACGGCTTCCTGGGAGAGCACCGCCCCCTTGGGCCGTCCCGTCGTACCGCTCGTGTACATCTGGTAGAGGTCCGCCGTCAGCGGTACGAAGCGGTCGGGGGCTGCCGTTGATTGGCCAGCGACGAAGTCCAGCAGTTCATCGTAGCCCTCTGCTCTGCCATTCACCGAGAGGAAGCGTTTGATCCCGCCCAGTTCCTTCCGCGCAGGTTCGAGCGCCGCGGCCAGCTCCGGCTGGGCCACCAGCAGCTTGGCACCGGAATCATTCAGGATGTAGGCCCACTCGGGCGGCGCCAGTCGGTAGTTCAGCGGAACCGGCGCAACCCCGGCTTTCGAACAGGCGAAATAGAAGATCGCCATCTCGATCGAATTCTTGGACAGGATCGCCACGCGATCGCCGATCACGAGCCCTTCGGCGACCAGGGCGTTGGCGAGCTGGTTGGCTTCGAGCGCAGCGTCGGCGTAGCTGATGCGACGGTCTCCCATTTCGGCAAAGATCGCGTCGGGAGCCTGGCGAGCGTGGTAGTCGAGGTTGTCGTGGAGCCTCATGGGGTTGCCTCCTTGGGGAACGGGGGCCCAGTATAATCATCCGAGCCGGTACCGGGCTATCGTCCGTGCCTATGTCGACCATCCACAACCGCGTCACCGAGCTTCTCGGCGTCGAAATCCCTGTCGTCCAGGCCCCGATGGGCTGGATCGCCCGCTCCCCGCTCGCTTCGGCCGTTTCGAATGCCGGTGGCATGGGAATCATCGAGACCTCGTCTGGCGAGCTCGACGTGATCCGCGACGAAATCCGCAAGATGCGGACGCTCACGGAAAAGCCCTTCGGCGTGAACATCGCCCAGGCCTTCGTGCGCGATCCGAACATCGTCCAATTCGTCGTCGACGAGGGCGTGCAATTCGTCACGACCTCGGCCGGAAACCCGACGAAGTACACCGCCCAACTCAAGGAGGCCGGCCTGATCGTCTTCCATGTCGTGCCAACCCTGGCCGGCGCGGAGAAGGCGGTGGCGGCTGGGGTCGACGGTTTGATCGTCGAAGGCAGCGAAGGCGGCGGTTTCAAGAATCCACGCGATGTTGCATCGATGGTGCTGCTCCCCCTCGTCGCCTCCCATTTCGACGTTCCGATCATCGCAGCTGGCGGCATGCTCGATGGACGAACCATGGCGGCGGCATTCGCGCTAGCCTGAACTATGCACGAAAGTTGGCTGAGAACCTGGCTTTCCACGGTTTCGGCGTGCCGCGCGGCGATTGACGCTGACGGATTTCGTTTTGGGTGGTCGATGCCCATTCCGTGGCGAGAATTTGGGGCGTGCCTCGGCG
>JAAETT010000033.1 GCA_024228115.1 bacterium | reverse complement strand
GCCGGAGGGTGCGTGATCGCGCGGGGCAGAACGAGTCTGAATCTGGGAATCGGTCGGGTGTATCATCCACGGAACGAGTTGTAGGGGAAGGCGGAAAAGCTGAGCAATATCAACGCGGACGAATATTGAGGACGCACAGGCTCCGCTCGAATCGGGGCGCGCCCTGCACAGGCTAGGCTCGGCCCCCCGTATGCGGACCCGCCGGTGCTAGGATCGCCTCCGTGCCTGGGCTCCGTGGCTGGATCAAGCAGCTCTTATCGGGTTCGACGCCAGACCCCTCCTCCTCGACGGACGAGCCGGTGTCCTCGACGGACGAGCCGGTGGCGGGACCCGCGAGCGACCGCGCCGAAGCGCTTGGGGCGGAGGTCGGCGCCGAAGCGACCCTGGCGGGGGCGGACCTCGGCCGGGCCCTGGCCGGCTTGGCGGCGATCCATGACGATGCGGCGCTCGTTCAGATCGCCACGAACGCCGTGCTTCCGAAGGTCCGCCAGGCCGCGGTGGCTCGGGTCTCGGACCCGGGGGCGCTCGCAGAGCTCGCTCTCGGTGCCTGGGATGAGAGTGTCCGCCTCCGGGCCGTGAAACATCTCAACGCACCGCCGCTGCTGGAAGCCGTTGCGGCAGGGACCGAGGATCTGCTCGTCGCCAAAGCGGCGGTGCGCAAGCTCGCCGATCCGGCACGACTGGCGGCCGTCGCGGGGGGCGTGGTGCCCCGAGCCGTTGCCCGCCTCGCCCTCCGCCGACTCGAAGATCAGAACCTGCTGAAGGAGATCGCCGAGACCGCGCAGGATGTCGAGATCGCGAAGGCGGCGGTCAAGAGGCTTTCGGACCAGCAGCTCCTGGCCGACCTGGCTGGCGGGAGCGCACCGCCCGTGGTCCGCGGGGTCGCCGTCAAACACCTCTCCGACCAGGCCGCCCTGGTCGATCTCGCCCTCCACGAAGAATCGACGGAGCTTCGCAAGCGCGCCGTTGAGCATTTGAGCGACCAGGCTTCCCTTGCACGCGTCGCTCACGGAGATCCCGATGCGGAGGTGCGGAGGATTGCGTTAGGCCACCTGACGGACGAAGGCGCGCTGGCCGTGATTGCCAAGACGGACCCGGAACCGGAGTTGCGGCTCACGGCCGCGCTGCGGGTCACGGACCGGGGCCTGCTGGCGAGCATCGTCGCGGAGGGAGCGCATTCGGATGCCCGTCAGGAGGCCATTCGCGGCGTGCGCAACCGCAGCGCGCTCCTGGAGTTCGCCAAGCGGGATGCTGACGCCGAAGTGCGCCGCATTGCGCTTCAGCGTATCCGCAGCCGCCAACAACTGACGGATGCCGCGGAGCACGCCCTGCACGCCGACGTCCGCGCAGCAGCGGTCCGCCGGCTCAGGGATACGACGCGCCTACCCGCCATCGCCCTCGCCGACGAAGACCCGGGCGTACGCCTGGAGGCGGTTCGCAGGATCAAGGACCAGGCCCAGCTTCAATCGATCGCCCGCGAGGACGCCGACTGGCGCGTTCGGCACTCAGCCGTCGGCAGACTCCGCGATCCCTCCGAGCTGTGCGCGTACGCCCGAGACGACGACGACTGGCGAGTGCGGGAAGTCGCGATACGCCGGGTGGCGGACGTTGCCGTGCTCTCGAATCGCGCCAAGTGGGACAAGGCCTGGCAGGTGCGAAAGATTGCCGTGAGCAACATCGACGACCAGACCCTGCTCTCGAACCGTGCAAAGAACGACGAGGACTGGGGGGTTCGCGCCGTCGCGGTCCGGAAGCTCGAGGATGCTGCCCTGATCGCCAACCGGGCGCAGTGGGATCCGGACGCCCGCGTTCGCGCAGCCGCCGTGCAGCGACTCTTGGACACAGTGCTGTTGGCCAGGATCGAGCGCGACGACGCGGAAGCATCGGTCCGTGCCGTCGCCGCCGAACGCCTGGTCTTCCTTGCGGGACCCGAGCCCCAGCCGCTCGGGTCGCCTGACCGATAGGCGGCGCGCCGGCATCCAAGTCCGCTGGGAGCGGAAGGGCTTCGTCCAGCTCCGTGGGCGGTTTCCGCCGTCGTCCCGCCGATCTCTTCGACGTGACCCGCGGGGTCAGTGTGCCCCTGCGTCTGGCCGAAGACGCCCTCGTGGCCGAACCGCAGACGACTCCCTTCCGTCTCCACTACGAGCACTGCCGGTCCCTCGATCTCGAGGGCCAGGTGCAGGAGTGCGCCGATCATCTCCAGCACCCCGAGGTGCTGCTGATGGAGTTCTTCGAGTCGTACCACCTGATCGAGCGCACCTGGAGTCCGGAGCAATCGCTGCGCCCCCCGGAGACCGATGAGCTGGTCCTCGAGTCCTTCCACGAAGCGCTCGAGATCAGGGTCGAAGGCGGTGCGCGCGGGTCCGAGAGGCTCGTCTGCCTGTCGGGGGCCGTGAGCCCGGTTCCCGATGCCGAGCACCCGGCAATCTCGCGCCGCGGGCTCGACTATGTGGGCCTGCTCGCCGCTCCTTCGCCTCGCCTGGTGCTGGGTGTGGTCCAGGCGTCGAAGGACGAGACTCCCTACGTGCTCCTGCTGCGAGCCCTGAACTGCTTCGCCGAGCTGTCGCCGCCGCTGCGGGTGGCTCAGCTCGGGCACGAGCTGCTGGGCGAACCCGTCTCCGAGGACGTCCACTTCGACCTTCAGCTGGGGATCAACGAGCCGTCGTCGTCGGGCGAGTGGGGGGCCCTCGTCGAACTCAGCCGCGACATGGCCGAGCTCTTCGTTCGCCAGATCGGTGAGTATCGTCAGTTCGAAGGCACCCTGGGACGAGTCGGCTGTCTCGAGATCGAGCCCGTTCGCGCTTGCGACGGAGTTGCCATGCGGACGATCTGGGAGATATGAGGCGGCGGCGTTCGCCAGCCTAGAAGCGCAGCTCTCCCGAGCGGATGCGGTCCGCAATCTCCGGCAGCCGTGGGAGATAGCGGCGGCGCGCATCGTCCCGGTAGAGCAGGGTGTCCGTGATCGTCTTCGGGTCGAAGCCTTCTCGCTGAAGTCCGACCTTGCGGATCTTGAAGGTGCCCGTCAGGTCCGGCGCCTCGAGCAGGCGGAGGAAGGCGGGCCGCGCGTAGGTCGGTAGCGCCTCTTCCACCCTCGCGTAGAGCGCGCCGTCGTCGAGATCGGCGTGTCTGTTCTCAATATTCATCCGCGTCGTCTGACGGCCTGATCGCGGATGTGGAATCGGGTCATCAGGCGGCTTCGCACCAGCGATATCGGTGGTGGAGACCGCCGACACGCGGCAATGCGACGACATTGGAGCCCTTCGAAGGTCGTGATTCTACGAGTCGACCGACCGGTGAATCGCCAATCGATGTGTGGACTCGCTCGTCGTTGTAGTAGTCGACGTACTCGCGGAGTAGCCGTCTTAACCTGAACTATGCACGAAAGTTGGCTGAGAACCTGGCTTTCCACGGTTTCGGCGTGCCGCGCGGCGATTGACGCTGACGGATTTCGTTTTGGGTGGTCGATGCCCATTCCGTGGCGAGAATTTGGGGCGTGCCTCGGC
>JAAETT010000032.1 GCA_024228115.1 bacterium | reverse complement strand
CGCCGAGGCACGCCCCGAATTTGCGCCGAGGACCGAGCCTCATCCACCGTAAGCGACATCCGTCAGGATCAATCGCCGCACAGCACCCTGGAACCATCGAAAGTCAGCTTCTCAACTGATTTTCATGCATAGTCCGGGCTAAGACTGTTCTTCAATTCGTTTTCGCCGACAATGCGGACGGTGCGACCCGACTCGCGACCCACCCCGAGGTAGACACGGTCATTTTCACGGGTGGTACGGCGACCGCGTTCCACCTACTGAAACGGGCACCCGATGTGCGCCTGCTGGCGGAGACTGGCGGCAAGAACGCAGTGATCGTCACCGCGATGTCAGATCGTGACCTCGCCGTTCAACACATCGTCGATTCCGCCTTCGGCCACGCGGGCCAGAAATGCTCAGCGGCTTCCCTGCTCATTCTCGAGCGCGAGGTCTACGAAGACGTGGCTTTTCGAGACGCCCTCTGTGACGCCGCCTCGAGTCGTCGCGCCGGAAGCGCCTGGGATCTCGCGACTTCGATTGGACCCCTGATCCGCGAACCGCGAGGCGTCCTTGCCCGTGGGCTCAAAGAACTGGAGTCCGGCGAGAGCTGGGCGATCCGGCCTGCTCGGGTCGGGAGCAACCCCCAACTCTGGTCGCCGGGAATCAAATGGGGCGTTCAGCCAGGAAGCACCACGCATACGACGGAGTTCTTCGGGCCCGTGCTCGGCGTGCTCATGGCGAACGATCTCGACGAGGCCATCGACCTCGTGCACCAGACCGGATACGGCCTCACCTCAGGTCTCCAAAGCCTCGACGATCGGGAGCAGGAGCATTGGCTCGGGCGGGTCCGGGCAGGCAATCTGTATGTGAACCGCGGGACGACGGGCGCGATCGTGCTACGTCAGCCCTTCGGTGGCATGGGACGAAGTGCGATTGGCCCGGGGCTGAAAGCAGGTGGGCCGAACTACGTGTTGGCGATCACGAGAAACCGTAGAAATCTGATCATCTAGCCGTGGTCGCGCGCGAGTGCTGGTTTCTCGTCAGAACGGCGAATCGGTGTCGGTCGGATCGGTGTCGAGTTCGCGATCGAGAGCCGCGAGGTAGTGTCT
>JAAETT010000031.1 GCA_024228115.1 bacterium | reverse complement strand
GCGCTTCCCGCGAGGCTGCCCCCAGCCGGCAACCTTGCCCGAAGCCGTCTACATCAACCCGCCCCAGACCACGGGGCTACAACCAGGAGGTGCTCACTAAATCGAGACCCGAAGTGTCTCAAAGTCGTTGGCAGGTTCCGCTTCGGCTTGTCTTCAACCTTCCACTGCGCCAAGCGGAGGGATTTCTGCGGTCGGTTCTGTCTCTGATGGACGTTGATCTCGAAGCTCCCGATCACACCACGCTTTCTCGCCGGAGTCAGAGGCTCAATGTCGAACTACATCGGGTCGCACACTACAGCCCCATCCATCTGATCGTCGACAGCACCGGCCTACTGGTGAACTCCGTCACTTTGTACGGTTCAGCCGTATAGCGGCTGAACCTATCTGTCGTCGGCGAAGGCGAGTGGGCCGCCACCAAGTGGAAGCGCTGACGACGCGAAGACCGCTCTTGCGCTGATCGACAACGTGGACGATGACATTGATAGCCTCACCGCAGACACCGCCTATGACACGATCGCGATCTACGATGCTGCTGGAGCACGCGGCGCCAAAGTCGTCGTGCCGCTGATTGAGACAGCGACGAGATCACGGAGACGGAGGCCACAGCCCTGTGCTCGCGATTGCACAATCATGAGGGTGAAGGAGATCGGGCGCCGCCAGTGGAAGAAGGAATCGGGATATCATCAGCAAGCGAGAGTCGAGAATACCTTCTTTCGGTACAAGACGATCATTGGTCCAGGACTTCGCGGTCGTCATCCGAAGGCGCAGGAAGTCGAGGCGCTGATGGCTTGCAACATTCTCAATCGGATGACAGGTTTCGGTAGGCCGGTATCCGTCGCGATTGGTCCGTGAGTTGGGGTGCAGAGCGGGAGAGCTATCGCCCCGTCCGTATTCGCGCACCAACGCCCTACTTTCTTACGGATGTCCCGCATAGAGCGTTGCGTTCTTCTCGGCGACAATACTCTGATCCCAGGCGTCACGGGCGCTCGTCTGAGCTCTTCTTCCCATTCGAGCGCACTCCTCCGGGTTTTCAAACAGAGTGGCAATCCTTTCCGCAAGCGCATCAGGATCTCTTGGATCAATCAGTAAGCCCGTGACTCCATCCTCGAGCATGTCAGGAACCGCGCCCACGCGAGATGCAACAACTGGAAGTCCTACGGCCATCGCCTCCATGATCGATATCGGCATGTTTTCCGCATGCGAGGGCAGGATGAACACTCCCGCATCCGCAAAGAGTTGATCCTTCGCGTCTCCGAATACAGGCCCCAGAAAGTGAACAGCTCCGTTCAAACCGAGTGTATCCGCATGAGCTCGCAATGCCTCAAGCGAGCCCTCGTCTCGCTCGGCTCCTGCAAAAAGAAGCTCGACGTCGGGAAATCGCCTGCGCAAAACATAGGTCGCCTCGAGAGCATCAAAGTGTCCCTTCCTCTCGCAGAGATTTCCAAGGAGCAAGACCTGCCTGGAGCCTTCTTGCCGTCGCGTCGCGATCGATTCAAATTCGTCGCAGCAGATCGAGTTTGGAATTACGCAGCAGTTCGCGCTGCGTTCGATCCGCGCAATGACCTCAGCCCAGTGGCGAGAAAGCAATACAACGCTGTCGGGAAGACGCAGGATCCAACGAATGATGGATTTATTGAGCGACGAACCTCGATCGTAGACACGATCGAAATCCCCACCATGAACTCGCAATACACAGCGACGCCCCGCGAGTTTGGCTGCAAGCACAACGGCTGCATGCTTCAGGAAATCGCGATCACTGACTGCATGAACATCCACCACCGCGGCACCACTTCGCAACATCCGAATCCAGCTCGAGCCAAAGAGCCAGAGCCCAAAGCACAGACGCGAAACGACGCCTCGATTCGTTCCCGAGCGATGCGTTGTGATGACCTCGAGTTCGTAGAAGTTGCGCAGCGGCGATTCAACCGAGCTCCGCATCGCCGCGGTCACACCGCATGGCTTCCCAGGAGGCTGGAACGAGCCATAGATGAGAACTCCGGGACGAGAATGACCCTTTTCAGACACCGCTCTCCCTACTTCTGCTGCCACGATTACCCTCCTCGCCACGCTAGGACTTGCTGAGGAGTTCGAGGTGGAAGGCTTTATACCAGATCGATTCTAGCATCGGCACTTCGTTTCGGAGGCAGCACCGGCGAACCCTGAATGGGTCTATAGCCCGGACTATGCATGAAAATCAGTTGAGAAGCTGACTTTCGATGGTTCCAGGGTGCTGTGCGGCGATTGATCCTGACGGATGTCGCTTACGGTGGATGAGGCTCGGTCCTCGGCGCAAATTCGGGGCGTGCCTCGGCG
>JAAETT010000030.1 GCA_024228115.1 bacterium | reverse complement strand
GTGAAGTGATGACTGCTTTCAATGATGGACGGCTCCGGATCGTACCGACTGAAGACCAAAAAACCCAACTCGGAGAACTTTACCAATGAGTATCGAAAACAGTCTTAAACGCATCGCCGATGCACTTGAAGCTATCGCACACAGTAAAAAGCAGGAGACACCAACACTGTCCCCGGAGTCAGTACCCGCACCTGCTGCGGATACGTCTTCTACTCCGGCCACGATTGTGCCCACTGCGGAAGCGCCGCCACCACCCCCTCCCGCACAGGCCACTCACGAGCTTACGACACCCGCGCCAGTGAGTACCCCTGCTGCGGTGCCAGTCATGTCGCCTGAGGATCTTGACGCTGCGATGATTGCCGAGTTCCATCGCATCGGCTCACGCGAGCCTATCGACAATGTGATGCAAACGCAGTTCGGTGTGACTGGAGTGACAACCCTGCCTGCGGAGCAGTACCAACCCCTACTTGATGCAGTACGCGCAATCCCAGCATGAGTGGGCAGCACGCACGACTGGGTTGTTCAAACAAGCGGTGGCCCCATTGTCCGGGGTCGCCGCGTGAGGAGGCGCAGTACCCTGACATCGCCGGAGAAGCTGCGATTGACGGGACGGGGAGTCACATACTACTAGAGTTATGCCTGGTCAATAACGTGCACGCTCTACAGTATGACCAGCAGATCATCGGGGTGGGTCACGAGGATAACCCCAGCGGCTGGCTTGTTGGCCTCGATCGATGTGCACGGGTGCAGCAGTGTCTCGATTACGTATCTCGACGGGTCCAGGAGTTGAGGGTTCAATTTCCAGAAGGCACTGTCCGCGTCGGGTCTGAGACACGATCCAACCCAGGGGAGTACTTCCACCGTGACGACTGGTGGGGCACCGTAGATATAACTATCTCAGTCGTGCACTCCCACACGAATGAAGTGCTGTACATCGAGGTCGTCGATTATAAGGATGGCAAGATGTGGGTCACAGCGACCGATAACTCGCAGCTTGTCTCGTATCTGTGGGGCAAAGTGCATCCCCATTACCAAGCGAAAACGTTGCGCGGTCATCGTATGACAATCGTGCAGCCAAAAACAAACCCGGTGATACGCTACACCGACAGCGAGCGTGACGGCCAGACGATCGACAACGTCGAGACATCGGCAGTGCGGCTCGCTACCGCAGCAGCGGCGACTGATGACCCGTTCGCGGTTTTAATACCCGGCAAGCACTGCCAGTGGTGCGCCGCTAATCCTAAGCGTGGTGGTCATTGCACCGCTGCAGCAGATCAATCATTACAAACGGTGGTAAACATGAGTACAGAAATAATCCCAGCGGGAGGAGTCCCCGCGTATGAGTACCTCGGTCAAGCGATCGCGGATGTATCACAGCTAACCGAGATGCAGCTGTCAGAGCTGTCGAGTGCACGCGCTGCACTGAACGCTGTCTTCGATGACGTCGACGCAGAGATTGTCACCCGGATCGAGGCGGGCAAACACGTGTCTGGGAAGGCGATGCGGCCAGGCCAAGGTAGTAACGGCTGGACTTTCGACGAAAAGACCACAGTTAAGAAGCTCAAAGCTCGACGGCTAAAGCTCGCCGACATCTACCCGCAGAAGCTGGCGTCACCGGCCCAGATCCTGAAGCACCCCGACCTGACGGACGCGCAAAAAACTCGACTGGAGAAAGACCTGGTCACTTATACAGCGGGCAAACTGAAGCTGACGGATGTCGCGCATACCGAAGCGCCAGCCGAGTCGAAAGTTGAACTGATGTTCGGCGATCTCGCAGTGCAGGGCTCGGTGCCGGTGGACGCGCCAGTCGACGCACCCCTTTCTTTTTTCTAAACACCACAGGAGATATAACCAATGAGAGT
>JAAETT010000029.1 GCA_024228115.1 bacterium | reverse complement strand
GTCAAGTCAATCCGATACCGCTTCTTCGACATACGGGCCCCATGAATCGGCCCGCGACACGGCGAGAACCGATTGGCTGCGGGGGACGCAGTGCTTAGCATGACAACACTTCCGCCTTTGGTCGATACAAGGGACTAGCTTCAGCTTCGCTCGGGCGCGTCCAGATCGATCCGTAGATGCTGGCTCAGGTCGCCGACCTGATCGACGAAGAAACAGCGTGACGCGAATCGCCATCGTTCGTCGACGTGTTCCATGCGATCCCGATAGCGCCCGGTGATGATCAGTTGAAGCGGAAGCGTGTCGGTCTGCTGGTAGACGCTGTAGGACGAGCGGACGTCCGCGCTTCCCCCAGCAGCATCGATTTCCAGGATCGGGTTCGTGACGACGTGCTTCGTCTTGGGCGTACCGGTATCGGAATAAAAGCGGGTCGTTCCGGCGTAGTGGCGGGCGACCGCATCGGCACCCTCGACGCGCATGGCCGTGCCGTCCGCGGTGAGGACGGCATGGGCGAAGAGTTCTCCGACGCTGGCATAGTTCCCCGCATCGATGCACTCCGCATAGCGGTACAAGAGGTTGGTGATCTCGGTGGCGTCATCCCTCATGGGCGCAGCCTACACCGATGGTATGATCCGGGCAGGTCAGGAGACAACGTTGGACGGTTTCCTCTTGGTACTCGTCGGGGTCGTGGTGGCCATTCCGGCCTATCTCGTTCTGCGGAGTCGCTTTTCCGAGCTTCGGGCTGCACCCTTGTGGGGAGCCGCCTGGTGCATGCTCGCGCTGGCCGGGGGCCTCGACGCCATCTCGAACGGGCGTGCTTGGCTTCAGATGCTCACCGAAACTGCGTCGCTGCTGGCAGAAGGCCTGCTGCTGGCGGGTGCGCTGACCTTTACCCGAGATCCCCGTTCCGAAAGCCTGCCGGCCTGGCTCTGGCTCGCCGCACCCGCGATCGGCATGGTGCATTTCGCCGACCCCGGGCTGGGGGAGCTGGCGGGAGATCTGGGAGGGTCGATTCTACTTGCGGCGTGTTCGATTCTCGTCTGGAGGTATGCGAAGCGAACCCGTGCCAGTGCCGTCGAGTATGCGCTCAGTGTGGCGTTCGCCGGGATGCTTCTCATCGACCTCCCGGACCTGGAAATCGAGAGCCTGGCCATGTCGAAGGCCAACATACAGGCGATGTGGCTGGTACTCGGTTTCGGTACTGCGATCTGTCAGCTCCTGTCGTTCGTCGAACGAGTCTATCGGCGCCAGCGCGAAATGAGCCGAGAGCGTGAACTCCTCCGACGTGTCGTCAGCATCGCGCGTGTCGGGACCGATCGATCTCGGCTATTCGCCGATCTGTCAGCGACGCTCGGGGGGCAGCGCCCGGAACCCCTCATCAGCCTGTGGAAGCGGGATGGAAAATCATTCCAACTCCTTCCGTCCGAGCGTCACCCACCCATCCCACCAGCGCTTCGCCAGCCACCGCTCGACACTTCGCTTGCTGCCCGGATCATCGCGTCCGAGCGTTCCATTCGCCTGGATTCCCTCGATGAAGAGCCGGTCATCGCGCCCGTCGTGAGCGGATACCAGCTCGAATGGGGGATGGCTGCGCCCATTCGCGTGGACGGAGAGTTGGTCGGCGTGCTCGGGGTCGTCTTCTGGCCGTCACCGACTCCGGATACCGAGTTGGAAGCGTTCGTCGAGGAGCTCGTCGAGGCGATCGTGTTGGTTCTTCGTGCGGCCCAGACGCGCAAGGATAGTGAGCAGCAGGCCAGGTCCCTGGAGGATGGCCGCAGCAAGACGGAGGCGCTCCTCGAGGCCGTGCCCGTCGGCATCCTGCTCACCGATGCCTCGAGCCGGGTGCAGCTGATGAACCACATCGTCGTCGAGCAGTTCGGCCTCGGGTCGCCGGAATCCTGGGTCGGGCGACGAGTTCAGGACGTGATGTTGGCGATCCGTTCCAGGCTGGATCCGAACGTACAGCCCGACCTGGACGCACATATGGAGAGACTCGGCAGATCGCACCTCCTTCCACAGCAAGCCTTCGAATTGCGCTTTCCCGAAGACGATGGTCGAGTGCTGTGGATGAGCAACGAGAGCGTGCGCCAGACGGATGGAACGCATCTGGGACGTGTCTGGGTGACCCACGACGTGACGGCCGAGCAACGAATCGCTGCGCGCATGCAACATGCGGATCGGATGGAGACCCTTGGCACGCTGGCGGGCGGCCTGGCCCATGACTTCAACAATCAACTCACGGGCATCCTTGGCAACGCGCGTCTGCTCCTTCAAGGACTTTCTGCAAACGACCCGGCTCGCGCTCCCCTGGAAGACCTCGAGCGTTCCGCGGAGCATTGTGCGTCTCTCACCCAGGGGTTGTTGGCGTTCGCGCGTCAGGGGCCCCGGGCCGAGGGCTGCGTGGATCTTCGTGACTTGTTTGCAGAGCAGGAGGCACTGCTGCGTCCCTCGCTCGCGCCCGGAGCGAGCCTGGTCATCGAAATCGAACCCGACACTCCCCCGGCGGCGGCCGATCCCACGGAGTTGCACCGCGTGCTCACCAATCTGCTGGTGAATGCGGTGGATGCCATCGGTTCCTGTGGACGGATCGTGTTGGCGGCCCGAGGGATCGACGGGGGGCAAGCGCTCGAACTCTCCGTCACGGACGACGGCGTGGGAATGGATGCCAAGACCCGTCGTCGCATCTTCGATCCGTTCTTCACGACCAAGGGCAAAGGCGACGGTCATGGAACCGGTCTGGGACTTGCGGTCGCCTACGGCATCGTCGAGGCGCATGGAGGCTCGATCGATGTGACGAGTCGTCCCGGCGCGGGAAGTCGCTTCCAGCTCTTCTGGCCGGCCGCCTCCGGGCCAGTGCAAACCGTCGAGCATCCGGAGGCAGCAGATGCGTGCATGGATTCGGTCGGGGAGGGGACCATCCTGCTGGCCGAGGATGAACCCGGCGTGCGGCGGATGGCGCGGGTGGCCCTCGAGGGCGCCGGCTACCGGGTATTGGAGGCCGAGAACGGGGACGACGCGCTCACCTGCTTCGACGCGCACGCGGGCGACGTCGACCTGCTTCTCTTCGATCTCAGCATGCCCGGCCTCGACGGGCTCACTGCAGTCGAGGCCATTCGAAAGCTGGCACCTGGTCTTCCCGCCCTCGTAATGAGCGGGCATCCCGACCGCGATCGGGTCTGGCCGGTCGACGTACCCCTGCTTCCGAAACCCTTCGGCCCGACGCTCCTACTCGAACAGATCGGAAAGCTGCTCGCCGGCCGATCGTAGCGGGCTGGCTGGGTCCGGTGGGCGTCTCTTGCTAGCCGAAGTCAGTGGCTGGGATCGAGGAGCACCTTCAGGATGCCGTCTTCGCGCGCGCTGAAGCGTCGGTAGGCTTCGGCGCCTTCGGAGAGCCCCATCCGGTGGGTGAATACCCTTTCCGGTTGCAGCCGCCCGGAAGTGACGAGGGGAATCAAGGCCGGCCACAACTCGGGAACCGGAACCAGGCCGATCCGGAAGGTGAGATCCTTCATCAACGCCAGGACCATCGGAAACGGAACGGCCGGGCTGGTGTTCACGCCGATCACCGAAACCGTTCCGGCTGCGCGAACCCATTCGATCGCCTTGAGGATGGTCGCATCGGATCCGACCGCCTCGATGATCCGATCGGCCCCCTGCTCATTCGTCAGATCCGCGATGACGGCGTCGGCCTCGTCGACGGTGACAGGAATCCCGCCGAGTTCTTTGGCCAGAGCCAGGCGTTCCGGGACCCGGTCGACGACCAGGATGCGTGCTGCTCCGAAGAGCTGAGCCGAGAGCAGGGCCAACAAGCCCACCGGGCCCGCGCCGATCACGACGACGGTATCGCCTGGCTCGATGTCCGCATTCCGAGCGCCGAAGTAGCCGGTCGGCAGGATGTCGGTGAGAAGGACGGCCTGCTCGACGCTCACGCCTTCGGGGATCGGGCGAATGGCATGGTCCGCGCCGGGCACGGCGACGGCTTCCGCCTGACCGCCGGGTAGCTCCGGGCCCACGCCGAACACCTGGGTTTGCTTGCGCTCGCAGCGCACCACTTCTCCGCGCGCACAACGCTTGCATTGGCCGCATCCGATCACGCCCGAAACCAGCACATGATCACCGACCCGGACGTTCGCTACCTCGCGGCCGGTCTCCACGACCTCTCCAACGAATTCGTGGCCGACGACGACACCCGAAGGGACGGGCATGGCGCCATGATAGAGGTGAAGATCCGATCCGCAGATCGCGGCCCGCTCCACCTTCACCAGAGCGCTGCGGGCATCCGGCGGTGTCGGGTCCGGAACGGACTCGACACGCATGTCCTCTTTTCCGTGATAGACGAGAGCCTTCATCGGCTACTCGAACGAGATCACGCTGCGCGCGATCTCGCCTGCTTTCATCTTGTCGAAGGAGGTGTTCACCTCTTCGAGGCTGAGTCGGGTCGAGATCATTTCGTCCAGCTTCAGGCGGCCGTCCAGGTAGAAATCGACGTAGCGCGGCATGTCGATGCGGAAGCGATTGGAGCCCATCATCGAACCGACGATCGATTTGCCTTGGAGCACCAGATCCAGGGGCTGGAATTCGACGCCGACGCCAATCGGCACCACGCCGACCAACACGCAGGTGCCCCCCTTGCGAATCATCATGGCGGCTTGTTGGCAGGTGCCGGGCGTGCCGATGCACTCGAACGAGTAGTCGACGCCACCTCCGGTCGCTTCGAGCACCGCTGCGACAGCGTCGGTCTCCTTCGCGTTGATGCCTTCGCTGGCGCCGAGCTTCTGGGCCAGTTCGAGCTTCCAGGGCACGGTATCGACGGCAATCACCCGGCCGGCCCCCGCGATGTGGCAACCCTGGATCGCCGCCAGGCCAACGCCACCGCAGCCGATCACGACGGCGGTCTGGCCTGGGCGGATGTTGGCCGTGTTGATCGCAGCGCCGAGGCCCGTGGTCACACCACAACCGATCAATGCGGCCTGCTCGAGGGGCATTTCCTCCTTGATCTTCACGAGCGCGTTCTCGTGGACGAGCATCTCTTCGGCAAAGGCCGAGAGGTGGGCGAATTGATGAATGGTCTCATCGCCCTTTGAGATGCGCGGCGCGGCGTCCGGCGCGCGACTTGTCGCATCGCCTCCGCACAGGTTGGGTTCGCCTCGCAAGCAATACTCGCAGGTGCCACAGAACGCTGACAAGCAACCGATGACGTGATCGCCCGGCGCTACGTAAGTGACCTCCGGGCCGACCGCTTCGACGATTCCGGCGGGCTCATGGCCCAGCACCATCGGCGGCGGAACGGGAAGTGTACCCTCGAGGCAGTGGAGATCGCTATGACACACACCGCAGGCCGAGGTGCGAACGCGGACCTCGTGAGGGCCCGGGTCGGCCAGTTGGACGTCCTCGATCTCGAGGGGGGTGTTGTAGGCACGGAGGACGGCGGCCTTCATGACGGCTCCTTGGGAAAGGGGATGGATTCAAGCGTAGCGCGGCGGCGGCCCGCTTCGCTCAGGTCTCCGCCGATCCTGGCGCGGGCTCACTCTCGAGGAACGCGTCGATCGAAGCCTTCACGAGAAGCACCTGAAACGGAAAGCAGTCGACCAGGCCATCCAGGCTCGATTGCTGCCCTAG
>JAAETT010000028.1 GCA_024228115.1 bacterium | reverse complement strand
AAGTAGCAATAAAGCAATAACGAAGAATAATAGAAGTAAAATAAGATAGGTGATATAATATAGTGAGATGATAATATAACATCTGAATTAAAATAGGATAAAAACCACATTCAAAACTTTCACTGAATACAGATAATTTATCATCTAAGGAGAAAACAATGAAAATAATCATTAAAATAAATAATCATTAAATATATCAAATATATGTTCTGCATTATTGGATTTATCTCTTTATTAAACTGCATAATAATCCTATAATCTTTACTGCATGTTGTATATTTTTTAAGTGTCTCTGAAAATCCTAATTCAAAATAATCCTCTTAATCCATTATCTACTCCATGATAGCATACTTCTATTTTATTAAGAACCATTATTACCCAAGACCGATATTTAGGTTAATTATTTATTTATGTATACCTTCTCTTCTATTCACATTTGTTAGTATAGAATAATGATTCTTTATTGATGATAATCTTAGTAAAAAGTTAATGAAAAGATGATATCTTAGTAATATACAGATGAAAAGATAGATAAATATAATATATATATAAAATATTGTAAAGATTGTTATTTATTTAATTAGGATTGTTCTCTTAAATACGAATAGCCAATGATTAAAGTTGAAAGTTAAAGAATATCCTCTCGACAACATAGGAAAATAAATATACCTAATGCTAAGATTAAAATGAAACGTTCTGCAGTGATGTATTTTTGATTTCAATAATAATAAAGAAATAAATATATAAAAGACGATTCAATATTATGATAGGTATTTAATTTATTAATGCAGAACATGATTAACAAATATAATGCAATGCATATTAATAAAAACGTTATTCTCTATTCTCTAACGTTAATTATTTACTTATCTTTCTTTCCATTATTATTCCAGAAGTTTATTTTGAATGTTTAATGCTATAATATTTTATGTTGAGATGGTTTT
>JAAETT010000027.1 GCA_024228115.1 bacterium | reverse complement strand
TCCGAATAGAGCCTTGAATCAATCGCACTGAAGTGGCCTTGTTGGGTGTCGGTGGAGAAGCCTTGTAACTCCTTCATCTCACACTCACAGGGCCATTTCAATGTCCGGCGTTCACCTCACAACGACGGATTGGGGCTAGAGCGCCTGCGATAGATCTGCGATCAGATCGTCGACATCCTCGACTCCGCAGGCGAGACGGATCAGCGAATCCGTGATCCCGTAGGCCTGTCGCTCCTCGGCCGGGTAGTCCCAGTAGGACATCAGTACCGGCATCTCGACCAGGGTTTCCACGCCGCCCAGGCTCGGGGCGATGTAGGGCAGGCGGCAGGCATCGGTGAAGCGGATCGCGTCCTCGAGGTCGCCGTCGATTTCGAAGGTGACGACGCCGGCGAAGCCCTGCATGAGCCGGCTGGCCACCTCGTGGTCGGGATGGCTTTCGAGGCCCGGGTACCAGACCTTTCGTACCTTCGGCTGGCCTTCGAGCCAGCGTGCCACGGCCAGGCCGTTGGCGTTGTGGCGTTCCATGCGCAGGGAGAGCGTCTTCATTCCGCGCAGCAGCAGGTAGGCGGCGTGGGGATCGAGGATCCCGCCCAGCACGCCGCAAGCTTCGCGCACGGGAGCGATCTCTTCTGCCGAACCCGAGATGGTGCCTGCGATGAGATCGTTGTGTCCGCCGAGATACTTCGTCGCGCTGTGGATCACGAGATCCGCGCCCTGTTCCAGTGGGCGGTGGTTGATCGGCGTGGCGAACGTGCCGTCGATGATCACCTTCACGCCGCGCTCGTGACAAATGCGCGCGGCCTCGGGCAGGTCGATCACGCGCAGGTAGGGGTTGGTCGGGCTCTCGGTGAAGAAGAAGACCGTGTCGTCTTGCAGCGCGTCCTTCAGGGCCGCCGTGTCGGCGGGCTCGATGACGGTGGCCGTCACGTCGAGCTTCGACAGGTATTGCTGGATGAACTGGCGGGTGCGCCGGTAGCAATCGTTCGTGACGACGATGTGTCCGCCCCGCGGCAGCAGCGCCAGGAAGGTGCTGGTCGCTGCGGCCATCCCCGAGCTGAACAGCACGGTTTCTTCCGCGCCTTCCAGTTCCGAGAGCTTGTCCTGGACGACCTGCCAGCTCGGGTTGCTGTAGCGGCCGTACTCGTCGCGATCGAGCCGGCCTTCCGCGTATTCGCGCAGTTCGGCGGAATCGCGAAACCAGAAGGTGGAGGTCTGGTGGATCGGCGGCGTGAGCGCATGGCTCTTGCCCCGATCGCGCTGCCCAGCGTGTACGGCCTGGGTGGAGGTTCCCGGCGCTTCCGGACGCTTTGCCATGTGGCTTCCCGCTTTCTGTGGGGAGGGCACTTAGCAGCTTCGGGTGCGGGTCCCGTTGGGGTCCGAGCCGAGGGTCCTGCAAGCGCCTGAAATCAACCCGTGTTTTGAGGATCGCTCGAAGGGTCGAGGGTACGGCCCTTGGGAGGGCAGGTCAACGGGACCCGGGGTCCCGTTTGGCGGGCTATTCGCCCGGATTGCGCTCGCGGACCTTGATATCCATTACCCGCTCCATGCGCTCCCGGTTGCGCTTGCGCTTGATTTCCTCGGCGAGGAGATAGCGCTCCATCTCATCCGACATCTTCCTGAGCCGGGCCAGCTGCCGCTGTTTCTCCGCATCTTCGGCTTCCTTGATCGAGAAGTCGAAGACGAGTTCCCGGGTCGTCTCGGCGCCCTCGGACGAGAGTGCACTGACGATGACCTGGTTCTGCCCCACCTTCACCGGGACGAAAGCGACGAAGCTGCCGTCCGGATTCAGGTGAACGTCGGTCGCAACCTCCGCGGTCGTGACATTCGCGACACCGACATCCTCGACGTTCGCGAAGTTGACCGACTGAAGCGCCGCTACGACGCCTGCCGGTTCGATGACCGGAGTGAACGTGCCGAGGGTCACCGCCGCGATCTCGGTCGCGGCCTTGGGCCTGGCGAGGGCATCGGTCCCCAGGGCAAAGCTGTTGATGCGAATGCCCGCGGTCTGGGAAACCCGCGCGGCGCGTACGGCCGCCTCCATGTCCTCGGGATCCTGGGTGTCGGCGCGCCCGGCCGGGAAGCTCGGGATGCCGTCGGTCAAGAACAACATCACCTTCTTGTGGCGATCGGCTGGGCGGCTCTTTGCGCCCGACATGCCGGCCAGCTCCTGGGTGGCCAATCGGATCCCTGCGGCGAAGTTGGTCGCGCCATGCGGGCCTTCACGCAGCACGTCGTCGAGCGCCGTCAGCAAGCTGCCGTGGTCGTTGGTGAGCGGAACCCGCAGCTCCGCATCGTGCTGTTCCGGCGCGCGGCGTTTGCCTGTCGTGGGGTCCACCTCGCCGGAGAACGTGATCAGCCCGACCCTCACCCGCTTGGAATCCAGGCCTTCGACGAGCGTGCGTGCGGCGAGGACTTCGGCGTGGAGAACCGTGTCCTCCGGATCCGTCGAGTACACGTCGTCCGGGAACTCTCCGGGGGCATACAGGCCCTGGTGCGGGTCTTCGCCGATCTCACCGTCGCCATCCACGTCCGCGCCGCAGGCGGTCTGGGTCGAGCGGGAGACATCGAGCACCAGCATGACGTCGAAGCCGCGGGGACCGTCCGCGCCGGCCGTGGCCGTGCCGCGGATCTCCGCCATATGCATCTTCGATTCGACGCGAGCGCCGGGCGCGGGGCTGGAGATCGTCAGATCGACCCGCGCCGGAGGCTGCGGGGAACCCGCCCGTCTGGCGGTCGGTGAAGCATCCACCGTGCCGGTCTCAGAGAAGGCAGGAGTGACGAAAACGCTCGCGAGGAACGCGATCAGGAGGAAGGCACGCATAGATGTGGAAATTCCTGGACTCAGACCGCCACCGGGCCTGAGCGTATCACGGAGTGGCAGTCCCGCCCTCGTCACAGCTCTCGACGTATCCGAGTGCCATGAGAGCCTCACATTCGGCGGCAGAGACCTTTGCCTCCTGGGCCTCGCCGACCTTGCCGGTCTCGGCCATGTGCAACTGGCCTTCGGCGTGGTTTCGCATCGTGGCTGCCACATCGGGCTCGTCCTCGATTTGGTTCGTGGTCTCTCCCCGATCTGACACCATGTCGAAGAGTTCGTTCGTGGGCAGTCCTCGGGGGTTTCCCTCTTCTGCCTCGATCCACTTCCACTGGCCCGTCCGGATCGCACGCAGGACGTTGCCTTCGTGGTCTTCTTCCGCAAAGACGGTGCGTCCGGCTTCACTGCGGGTGGCGAGGTCCATCGCCAGATCCTGGCCCTGCATGGCGTCCACGGGCTGGGCACCTGCCTGCAGCAGAAGGGTCGGCGCGACATCGATCAACCGTGCCACGTGGGCTCGGGCATCGGGGCCGGAGCCGCGCTGGCCCTTGGCCCACTTCACCATGAGCGGCACGTGGATCTGCTCCTCGTAGAGCGTGAGCCCGTGCCAGAAGCCGCCATGCTCGTAGAACTCCTCGCCGTGGTCGGCGACCAGCGCGATCACCGTATCGTCGTAGACGCCAAGCTCTTCGAGGTGGGCGATCAGCTCGCCGAACTTGTCGTCGAGGTAGGCGATCTCCTGCTTGTAGAGACGCTGCATCTCCTCAGCCATCGAAGCCGGCGGATGTTGGTTCGAGGCCCGTGCGATCCCGTAGCCGTTGTACGGATGCTCGAAGTAGGGATCGTGGGGATCCATGTAGTGCAGGAAGAGGAAGAAGCGCGCGTCGCGATGGCGAGCCAGCCACGGCATGGCGTGGCCGTTCACCACTTCCGAATCCTGGTAGAAATCGCCGAAGTGCAGGCCCAGAGGCAAGGCGAACCAGACGCGTCGCAGGATCTGGTACATCACCAGCTTCGAGGAGGATTCCTCGGCGCCGAACAGGTAGTCGGGCCCGAGGTAGTTGTATTCGTCGAAGCCCTGGGCGAAGCCGAAGCTCTCGGTCAGGTTCGTGTTCGAAACGAAGCCGCCCGTGGCGTATCCGTGGTCCTGGAGTTGCTCGGCGAGGGTGTCGATCTCCGGGCCGAGTGCCGAGGGCTTCGACATGGCCTGGTGGCTGGTCGGCACGAGTGAGGTGAGCAGGGTCGCGGTCGCCGGCTTGGTCCATGAGGCGTGACTGAAGCCGTCGTAGAGGGTTCCGCCATCGGTCGCGATGCGACACAGGTTCGGCGTTTCGACCGGTCCGCCATAACAAGAGAGGTGGTCGGCGCGAAGCGTATCGACCATCACCAGGATCAGGTTGGGCCGCTCCGTGAGATGGGCCGGAATGACGGTCGGCGCTTCGCCGCCGGTTTCGATCAGATCCACTGCACCCGTGGCGAGGGCACCACCGATCCCGAGCAGAGCCGCGAGGCCGAGGGCCGGAAGCGGTTTGAAGAGGTTCCCGACGCCCCCACGGAAGAGCCGGGGACCGACCGCGAAGAGCAAGAGCCCGATCAGGGCGAAACCGCCGAGTACGGCGCCTAGCACCGGCAGGGGCGGCATCTGCTCCGCGTAGACGTCGCGGCGCAGGCGGAACACGGTCACCGCGAGGCCGATCGGCACCGCCGTCGCCAGCAGGCCGAGGGCCGGAGTCCAACCGCGAATCTCTTCCCGGCTCATCGGCAGCACGGCCAGCACGATGCCGCCCACCATGCAAAGAGCGCCGAAGAAAGCGGCGTAGGCGAGCGGTCCATACCAGAGCACCTGGGCTTCGGTGCCGAAACCGCCAGCGGCGATGGCGAGGACTTCGCCCAATCCCACCAACAACCCCCCGATGATGCCCGCGCCGAGGCCATAGCTGGCACCGAGGCGAACGCGCTCGCCGGGAGGCACGCTCTCGGCGACGCCCGCTGCTTCACGGGCGGCACGGTCCTCTTCCGTCTCGAGCGCCACGGCGTTGCGAGCTGCTTCTTCGTAGTCGACCTGCTCGCCGTTCACGCGGCACCAATCCGGTGTGTAGTCCGCCGGTCGAACCCACCAGAAGTAGCCGCCCGCCAGGGTGAGGGCCTCGGCGGCCCAGAAGCCCAACGCGGCGGAGACGATGGCCGCGGCGGGGCCGATCATGTTCTGGAGCAGCACAAGTTGGGCCAGCTCACGGATGCCTTCGCCGGCGATCGTGAAGGGCGAGAGCACGGTCGCGAGGATCTGGAGTGACGAGCCCAGGACGATCGGCCAGAACTCCGCGCCCGTGGCGGAAATGGCGACGGCGGTGAAGTAGTACATGGCCGCTGTCGTGAAGTGGACGACGAAGGAAAGCGCGAGAGCCAGGACGATCAGACGCTTCTTGTCCTTGTAGGCTGCGGCAGATTCCGAGATGCGCCGCACGATCCCCGCCAGCTGGGCCTTGCCCGGCAGCGGCAGGTGCTCGATCAGCCACTGCACGATGCCCGGGAACCAGATGACGGTCATCAACCCGCCGATCACGGCGGCGCAGATCGTGACGCCCAGGCCGGCGACGAGGTGCGCCGTGCCTCGATCGAAGATCGAATAGAACATGCCGATGCCGGCCGGCAGGGCGACGATGAAGGAGAGGAAGATGCCGGTAATGCCGATCACCTTCTCGAGGGCCTTCGCGGCGGTGACCTCGACGGTACGTCCGCTGAAGCGCGCGGCGTCGTAGAGCGTGTAGCCATCCAGGCCCGCCGTGCTCGGCAGGAACGTTCCGATGAAGCGGCCGATCAGGAACGAGCCGAAGATGTGACGGAACGGCAGCTCGATGTTCTGGCCGCGCAGCAGAACGACCCAGCGCTGCATCGAAGCGAGGATGCCGACGAACTTGATTCCCGCCGCCAGACCGCAGAACGTCCAGAAGGTGGTGGCGTCGATATTCGCAAGCGTGTCCCAGATGAGTTGAAGGGCGACCACATGGGAGCCGTCTTCCATCTTCACCGGGTGGGCGAGGAGCAGCCAGAAGACGCGGATCGTCACCCATGCCTTCAGCAGATTCAGGGCCCGGCCGCGCCACGGTTCGGGCGCGAGCCGCGCGACTGCGATGGCGAGAAGGGCGACGAAGAGGATTTCGAGAAGGACGGTCATGGGTGCTCCGCTGAGGCAGGGGTCGGGCAGTGGGAAGCCCGGCTCGCCGCGCGCACACTCTGCGCGAGCGGGCCCAAAGCAATCCCATGCAGTGTGTCGGCAGGCGAACGCAGGAGGTTACGGAAAGCCGTGAAGATTGGCGCCGGCGAGGAGGCAGCCGATGCGCAAAAGGGCCGCTAACTGCCACCCCTGGGGGAGGATGGTTGGTTCTGGAGCAAATCAGCGACCTTTCCGGCGATCTCGTCCGGACGGAAGGGCTTCTGGAGGAAGTCGGAAGGCCCGGCTGGATCGAGGGTTGTGCCGGGAACCGCCTCGTAGCCACTGACCAGCAAGACCGGGAGATTCGGGTGGCCTACCCGGAGTACCTCCAGGGTTTCCCCGCCGGAAAGGCGCGGCATGGTCAGATCGAGCACCACCCCGTCGATCGAAGGATGCTGGCCGATGAGTGCCAGGGCCTCGTGGCCGTCGCTGGCTTCGATCACGCTGTAGCCCCGGTGCTCTAGGGCCATTCGGGTCACATTGCGTACCTGCGCCTCGTCATCGACGACCAGGAGTGTCGCACTTCGCGCGGGTACCGCTCGATCGCCCGTCTGGGTCGCGGCCTGGCTGCCTTCCGCCAACGGAGCAGAGCAGGTTGGCAGCAGCACCCGTATCCGGCTTCCACGGCCAGGCTCGCTGTCCACGCTGATCGTGCCGCCGTGGCTGCGCACGATACCGTGCACCGCTGCGAGCCCGAGGCCTCGCCCACTGAACTTGGTCGCGAAGAACGGGTCGAACATGTCACGAACCGTCTGCTCGTCCATGCCGGCGCCATCGTCGATCACTTCGAGATAGGCCCTTTGGTTCGCATCCGGATCGGGAGCCGTCTCCCCGATCCCCGTCCGCACCTGGATCGTGCCTTCCTCATCGCCCAGCGCATCGGAGGCGTTCGTGACGAGGTTCATCACCACTTGATGGAGTTGCCCGGCATCGACCGGGACCCACACGGAAAGCTCGAGTTCGAGTGTGAGGTGCGCTTTCTTGGAAATGCTCGAGGCAAGCAGGCGTGCGGTTTCGGCAGCGATCTCCGAGATGTCTCGTGGGCGAGTTTCCGGAGTGGAACGGCCCGCATAGGCGAGCATCTGGCTCGTCAGCTCGGACCCGCGTTCCGCCGCCGTTGCGAGATCCACGATCTTCCGCCTCGCTGGATGATCGGTGCCCAGCTCTTCTAGCAGGCTGCGGAAAAACCCCGTGCGGGTCCGCCAATCGGTTGGTACACGCATGATCAGGGGGTGAGAGATGCGCGGAACCGATCACGACCAGTCTGCGATGTTCAGCTACGTGTCGCCAGAAGCGCGAATTCCGGCG
>JAAETT010000026.1 GCA_024228115.1 bacterium | reverse complement strand
TGCCATTCTATTTTTTTCACATGAATATTTGGCCTTGCTTGTGTTTGCATAACAAGTTTTATTGGGCGGTTTGCAAAAAACTTACGATAAAGTATTGTATAACTTCTTAATGTAACTTATCGCAACTTGGGGTCTTCTTAAATTGATGAACAAATCTTGATTCAACAGCTTTATAACTTGCGATTTAAACAGTATGTATTGCCAGCTGGTATTGTTTTGTGTCTGAATTGACTCCACTCTATTGGAGCACTGCCGTTCTATTCGGATAAATACGGTAACTACGAAATGGTTATTTTTTGATAAAGAAGATGTTTTTTAACCCATACCGCAGGAAGAACCGTTACGAAATTTTCGGTATTTTAGGGGTGCTCTTTAAGCGTTTGCGTGAACCTCCGAACTTTTCGAAAATATTTGGGAATATTTCGCGAAATTTTCATAACGATTCACGAAGAAGTTTGAAAACTTCGCGTAACTTTTTGCGCAACTCCGATGCATGCGTGAACCTCCGAACTTTTCGAAAATATTTGGGAAGATTTCGCGAAATTTTCAAAGAGTTTCATAACGATTGACGAAGAAGAATTTTGAAAACTTCGCGTCCGAAGGTTTGCGTAAAAGCTTAAAGTTGACCCGCTAAATGCCGAAAATTTCGTAACGATTAACCCTGTGGTATGTTTTTTAAACCGCTTTTTAATTGCAGATGTTTTTTACGAAATGGTTTTTAAACCGTGGTATTTTGATAATAACACATGACTTTGGTATGCTGAACTATCTGGTTTCTTTGTCTTCTGTCCACTTGCAATAGGTTTTAATTATCTTGTCTGTTTTAATCACGAAGTTTTCACTTAATTCCGCGCAGACAAGATAATTAAAACCTATCAATTTGCAAGTGAACAGACGAAGAACCGCATTCAATACAGTAAGGAGCTTTCGAAGAGCGCCGTTGCCACACAAAACTGGTAGAAATATGCTATTCCCACTTACAAAAAACCTGTTTTTTGAATTATTACCGTGCCGCTTCCAGATGTTTTTTACGAAATGGTTTTTAAACCGTGGTATTTTGATAATAACACATGACTTTGGTATGCTGAACCCGTGATTTAAGTATTATCTGGTTTCTTTGTCTTAATCACTTGCAAATTAATAGGTTTTAATTATCTTGTCTGTTTTAATCACGAAGTTTTTTAAACACTTAATTCCGCAAGTGCAGACAATTAAAACCTATCAATTTACAAGTGAACAGACGAAGAACCGCATTCAATACGGGAGCTTTCGAAGAGCGCACTCGCCACACAAAACTGATATGCTATTAAGAAAATACCTTTATATCCGCCGCTTTTTAATAGCTCGCATAGTTTTTACGAAGAGCGCCGCCGGGGCCGGGGTCGGGCCTCCCCCAAAACCCCCAAACCCCCCAAACCCCCCACGT
>JAAETT010000025.1 GCA_024228115.1 bacterium | reverse complement strand
CCGGTCGAGCCGGGAGGGCGTTCGCCCTGGGTCAAGGACCTTTCGACCCGGAAGATCTGAATCGGAATCCGGAACGGCGGGCTGCGTCGCCCCCCGGCCAAATGATCAGATTTCTACGCTTCTGAGTGAGCGTCTACAGGACTCGGCGCTCCTGATCCTCTCCATCTGAACGCAACAGGGGGACGCTCCTGGGCGCAACACGAACGCAATATGGGGTATTGCGTTCGTGTTGCGCCCAGGAGCGTCCCCTGTTGCGTTCAGAGGAGGCGGATGGTGATCTTGGCTTCCGCCAGGTCATGGCTGGTACCGCGCAGGAAAGCGCGCTCTTCGGCGCTTCCGAAGCGGGGGAAGTAGGGGCCGCGTTCGACGCGGAAGTCGATTCCCTGCGGTAGAACGATCTCCAGCGTCCGACCCGAAGCCAACGGGATCCTTGCAAGGCCGTCTT
Source organism: bacterium (assembly GCA_024228115.1). NCBI lineage: Bacteria > bacterium. The sequence continues at coordinate 17,378 of JAAETT010000025.1, read as the reverse complement.
TCAGATCGGGCTCGAGGCCCGGGCCCAGGGGAAAGTGGAAGCGGGCTTCCCGGGGCGGGCGGTCGAAACGGTCAAGGATGGTCAAGCCGTTCGCGTCGAGTTCGAAACAGCGGGTGTGAAGAATCTCTGGTGTATTCCAGCCGGCGCAGACGGCGTCGATTCGGCGCCCAGCTTCGAAACGGGGGATCGCCACGTCCGGCCGGCCACCGATGCGATGGGCTGCCCACAGCTCGGCCTGTTCCTGGCCTTCGATCTCGACAGTGGCATGGGAGCCGGTGGCGCGAGCAGCGTCTCGGCGCTCTCCGGGCACGTACTCGCAGACACCCGTGTCGGTGATGACGCGCTCGCTACCAACGCAAAGCTCGAAGTGCAGAGCATCGCAATGAGCATGCCCGGGCTGAAATGCCGGCGCCGGAAGCGATGCGCTGACGATCAGGGTGAAGGGGTCGATATCGAGCCGAGCAAAACCGGCCTGCATCAGGCGTCCGGCGGGTTCCGGCGCATGTCGGGTGAGCCCGAGGGCCTCGCCGTAGGCTTGCAAGGACGCGGGCGTGGAAGCGATCTCGAAGGCCGAATCCCCGAACAGGGCGACCTCTCCATCGGGCAGGGTGTAGAAGGCGAGCGCTCCGAGCATACGCTCTGCCACGGCGCGGAGGCCGCGAACGACCGCTGAGGGAAGACGCCCTTCCCTGCTCTCGGAGACGTTCAGCAGATCCAAGAGATTTTCGAGCAACAACGCGTGATAGCTTGGGCTTCGCTCGAAGTGCGCGCCGTCGGCAGGTACCTGCTCGCCAAGCTCCGCGACCAGACGATCTGCCAGACCGCACCAGCGCTCGGACTCGGCCCCTTCCAGTAGCACCCCGCCAAACACCAGCGCGAGCAGGTTCCACAGGTAGTGATTCGCCAGGATCTGGGTCTCCTGTCGATCACTCAAGGTGGCCAGCTGGTCGGCGAGTGACGCAGCGAAGATCTCGTGGCCCGACGCCACCGCACCCGGTGTCGCCAGCGCCTTGCCCCAAGCGAAGGTCCGCAAGCTGATCGGATGGGGCGCCCAACCGACACCATCGGGATGCGACGTGCGCCACGCTTCCATTGCCTGTTGGCGCTCCTCGGAGGTGAGCGCCGGATGCCGGACCCAATCGAACTGATGGAGATGGTACGCCCAGAGCGGTCCCTCCGACGCGGTCTCCCAATCGATCGGGCCAGACCAACGGGCTTCTCGGCCGATCAGCGTCAACGCGTCGAGTCCGCGCACACCGATATGAGCCGGCGGAGGCAGGAACGGCTTGGCGGGCGAAGTCACCGCGAGTGAGGCCTTCGGCCCGTTCGCCCGCCGCGGTTTCGAAGTGGGAAGCAGCGCACGGCGCATCTGACCGGTCCATTGGGACGGGCGCAGGTACCAGAGCGTGCGTAGTAGCCGGGGAATTTCACGGGGCGTCATCGAGCGTCTCTCTCCTGCTGAGCCATGGCATAGATCTCACGTTTCGGGACGGCGGCGCTCGGCGCGAGATCGGCTGCCACCTGTTTGGGGGAATCGCCACGTTTCACGGCGGCCTTCACCGCACGGCGCAGCGCGGCACCGTCCAGTGCGGGCAACGGCTCGGCGCCGGCGACCACCAGGGTCACCTCGCCGCGCGTCCCCTCGGCGAAGCGGGCCGCCAGCGCCTCCAGGCTTCCACGCGCCAGCTCTTCGTGAATCTTGGTGAGCTCCCGGGCCAGGCAGGCAGGGCGATCGCCCAGCGCCTCGGCCAGTTCGCTGAGCGTGCGAGCCACACGCCGAGGCGATTCGAAGAAGACGAGGGTCTCCGGGCGATCTGCCAGGCCACGGAGACGCGCCTGTCGCTCGCCCGTCTTGCGCGGCAGGAAGCCAACGAAGAGAAAGGGCGTCGTTTCGAGCCCGGAAGCCACCAACGCGGCCAGCACGGCCGAAGGTCCGGGAATCGGCACGACGTCATGCCCCGCCTCGGCCACGGCCGCCACCAGCCGCTCGCCTGGATCGGAGACAAGCGGTGTTCCGGCATCGGAGACGAGGGCGACGCTGCCCCCCTCGTCGAGGGCCTCCAACACCTCGGCCACCCGCGCCCGCTCGTTATGGGCGTGGAGCGAACGCGGCCGCGTTCCGATGCCGTGATGGTCCAGCAGTACACGGGTGTGCCGTGTGTCCTCGGCCAGGATGCCGGCGGCCTCGCGCAATACCCGCAGCGCGCGGACGGTCACGTCCTCGAGGTTTCCGATCGGAGTCGCGACGATGTACAGCGTTCCCATCGAACCCAGCCGTCGGCTACCTTTGCATCTCACCCGCCGGTCCCGTGGGAGCCTTCCCACGCCATGTCCGAGTCCAAGCCCCCGAACAGCCGGCCCGACCCTCGCCGCGCCCTCGGCGCTCTTGGGGAAGCGCGCGCGGCGGAGTACCTGGAGGCCGAAGGGTACCGAATCCTCGCCCGCAACGAACGCGCCGGAGGGGTCGAGTTGGATCTGGTGGTCGCCCGCGGGCCCCTGCTGGCCTTCGTCGAGGTCAAGACCCGGCGCAGCCTGCGCTACGGCCGGCCGGAAGAGGCCGTCGATGAGGCCAAGCAGGCTCGGCTGCGGCGTGGGGCGCTCGCCTGGATGCGCGAGCACCACCGGCGCGGCCGCATGCGTTTCGATGTGGTGGCGGTTTCAGCCGGCCCAGGAGACGACTGGATCGTGCATCACCTGCCCGGCGCCTTCGACGGAGGCGGTTGCTAGGGTCCGCCCGTGAACGAGCCTTCTACAGCACGCCGTGTCGACAAGCCCTGGGGCTTTGAGCTCATCTGGGCCCACACGGATCGGTACGTAGGAAAGATCCTGGTGATCGAAGCGGGCCAGCAGCTCTCGCTCCAGTACCACGAGCAGAAGGACGAGTCGATCTACGTCCTCTCTGGTCGGCTGCGTCTCGAACTCGAGAACGGCGCCGGCGAACTCGTGACGGAGGAACTCGGCCCGGGTGCCCACCGCCGCATCGTGACCGGCCGGCGCCATCGGTTCGGGGGCCTCGAGCGCACCGAGCTGATGGAAGTCTCGACCCCGGAACTCGACGATGTCGTGCGGATCGAGGACGACTACGGCCGCGAATAGCGAGAGAGAGGCAGAGACAGCGGGGACGTTCTTTCCGCAGTTTCCGTTACGGGCCAGCGGCGCAGAGCGCCGCCGGCCCGTAACGGAAACTGCGGAAAGAACGTCCCCGCTTCCGCTGGCGTGTTACTCCGACTTGGTTTCGGCCTCTTCGTTGCTCGCGGCTTCGTCCTCGGCCTCGGGCGGCGCCACCTCGAGCTCTTCGCCCTTTGCGGCGGCAGCTTCTTCGGCTGCTACGGCGGTTCCGCCGGCCTGGGCCTCGGCCTCCTCTTCGGAGATCAGGCCCGAGATATCTCGCAGCTTGGAGCGCAGACGCGCCTTCTTGCCGCGCAGCTCACGCAGGTAGTAGATGCGCGAGCGGCGCACGTGGCCGCGGCTCTTGATCTCGACCTTCTCGACCGAGGGCGACTCGACCGGGAAGATCCGTTCGACACCGACACCGTAGGAGATCTTTCGCACGGTGAAGGACGCAGAGGCTCCGCCCTTGCGGCGGCGCAACACGACGCCTTCGAACACCTGGGTGCGCTCCTTCTCGCCCTCGCGAATCTTCACGTGGACGCGGACGGTATCGCCCGTGCGGAAGGGGGGCAGATCCCGCCTGATGCTCTTGTGCTCGATCATGTCGACGGATTGCATGCTCAGTCTCCTCGCACCGCCCGGGAGTCTCCCTTCAGGAGATCCGGACGACGCTCTCGGGTTCGTTCCAGAGCCTTCTGCCCGCGCCAATGCTCGATCTTCGCGTGATCTCCCGAGCGAAGCACCTCGGGAACCTCTTGACCGCGAAACACCGCTGGACGCGTGAACTGGGGCCCTTCCAATTGTTCTGTCTGGAAACTCTCCGTGACCACCGAATCCGGATTGCCGAGAACGCCGGGGAGGAGACGGCTTACCGCCTCGATCACCGCCATCGCCGGGATTTCTCCGCCCGATAGCACGTAGTCTCCGATTGAAATCTCCTCGTCGACGGCAAGCTCGATGGCCCGCTGATCGACTCCTTCGTAGCGACCGCAGACGAGCACCAGATGGCTCGTCCCGGCCAGTTCTTCCGCACATCGCTGATCGAAGCGTCTGCCCTGAGGCGAGAGCAGCACGACCCGCGCCGTTCTCTCGTTTCCCTTCGCTCCTGCCAGCGCCTCGATCGCTTCCACCAGAGGTTCGGGCTTCATGACCATGCCCGGTCCGCCTCCGTAGGGCTCGTCGTCCACCTTCCGGTGGCGGTCGTGGGCCCAATCTCGAAGATCGTGGACCCGAACCTCGAAGAGCTCATTGGCGAGCGCTGCGCCGAGAATCGATGTGCTCGTGAATGTTTCGAAGAGCTCCGGGAAGATCGTCACGACATCGATCTCTTGGAGCATCATCTCTCCTTGGGTTTCAGTCTTCTTCCAGCAATCCCGGTCGGGTGGCCACCGTGAGGCGGCCTTCGGTCAGATCGATGTCGGTGAGGAACTCCCGGGCGGTTGGAATCAACTGACGGCGTCCCCGCTCGTCTCGGACCAGCATCACGTCATGGGCGCCGGTCTCCCAGATCTGCTGGACCCGGCCTACGACCTCGCCCGCTTCCGTGACGACTTCGCAGCCTATGAGCTGGTATCCGTAGAACTCGTCCCTGGGCAGTTCCGGCAAGGATTCCGCAGGCACCGTGACCAGACGACCCGAGAGCGCCGCTGCGGCATCCCGATCGGCCACACCGGCCAGCTTCAGCCTTACCTCACTCGAGCGTCCCGCTCCTCCTGTTTCAATTTCGTAGTGTCGAGGAGCGGGATCTTCCGCACCTCGCTCGGGGTCGGCGAGAGCGATCTCACCGGCCTCGAGCAGATTCTCGGGGCCATCGCCGTAGACGCGAACCCGGATCTCGCCCGAAAGGCCGTGGGCACCGATCACGTGTCCGAGAACGACGCGACGATGTCGACCCTTGGAATGTCGGTCTGTTCCTCCGACTGCGTTCAGTCGACGATCTCGAGGCGAATGCGGCCCCCTTCACGGGAAGCGCCGAGCACCGCGCGCATCGCCTTGGCGACACGGCCCTGGCGACCGATCACGCGGCCACGATCGTCATCCGCCGTCTCGAGTTCGAGCATCTTGCCGCCTTCGGTCTCGACCACGTTGACGGCTTCACCGTCGTCGACGATCGCCTTGGCGATGTACTCGATCAGTTCCTGGGGCTTGCTCATGATGCGGCTCCTTCAACGGCGGGCGCGGGTGCCTGCTTTCGCTGGCGCTTGATCAAGCCCTTCACCGCAGGCGCAAGCTGTGCGCCCTTGCTGACCCAGGCCGCAATGCCTTCGTGATCGAGCTTGATCTCCACTGGCTCGACCATCGGGTTGTACGTGCCCAGGAACTGGAGGGCGCGACCATCGCGTTTGTCGCGATGATCGATCGCGATCACTCGGTAGTAGGGGCGCTTCTTGGCGCCGGCGCGCGTAAGACGGATCTTGACCATGACTCTCCCTGGGGTCCGTCGCGGAATGAGGCGGCGGTTCCGGTGGAAAACGGGGCCGTCGTCGTGACTTGCGAGGGCTGAAATTCCTTGGGAAATCGGCGCCCTAGAAGCCAGAACAGCGGGCGGGGAAGCTAGACGACCCCGTGCCGTGGGTCAACGCTGCCGGGAGCCGGATCAGCGTTGGCGCGGCGGCACCCCGCGACGCTCCTGCTCCTTCCGATCCGAGCACGACGGGCAGGCGTATTGCTCCCTGTGGGGAGTTCGCAGGCGCTCGTACTCCTCGTCGAGGGCGACGCGACGCACGCTGGCGGCCTCTTCGCCGCAGAAATCGCAGCTCAGGCCAGAAGAAGAAGATCGAGCAGAATCGGGGGTTTCCGGACTCACGGCCGGTCAGTCTATCGCACTCGGAAGCGGAGGTCCGTGGGGGCACCCTCCCCCATGGCATCGGCCAGGGAACGGAGGATCTCTGCCCGCCGCATCTGGAGGTGCTGGGCCCAGACACTCGAATCCACGGCGACCTCCAGGACTCCGAGCCGGAGATCCACCGGCTCACAGTGCTCGGCCGCGTCCCCCAAGGCCTGGTCCCAGGCGTCGAAGAGAGCGAAGGCGGGCGCCGCACCGGTATGGCCGAGATCGGCGAGCACCCGGCCGACCATGCCTCCGACCCGCTTGGGGTCGCGCTTGGTCCGCCGACTCACTCGGCCTCGAGCTCCGGAACAGCAAGGCTCCGGAACAACAAGCCGGTCGGCAGCTTCGGATGAAAGAACGTCGATTTCTGGGGCAGCGTCTCACCCGCCTCGGTCACACGAAAGACGTCATCCGGCGAGAGCGGATTCAGGTAAAGCGCCACACGGCCGCGACCTTCGCGCACATCCTTCGCCGTCTGCGCCGCGGATTTCGGAAAGGCGACGGCGCCACTCCGTACGGCTTCCGCATCGAGGCCGAAGACACGTGCCAGCACTTCGTCGTGGATCACCCTCACCGAGAGTTCGGCCTCTGCCGGACGCGACCAGATGACGAGCTTCCCGCTTGCATCATCGGCGGCGAACGCATAACAATCGGTGAGCGGAGCAAGATGGGTCTCCAGCGCCTCGGGAATGGCGGCCCGGTCGCTGACCTGGATTTCCTTGCTCGCCCAGCCCGCATCGGAAAGCACCTGCCAGGCGTCGCCCTGCGGCGAAGGCGGCGCCACGACGAGTCGATGGATCGGCAGCAGCAAGCTACCCGGAGCGTAGGCGTTGGCGAAGTACGTCATCAGACGCGCGCAAGGGGCGTCGACAGGCTTGCCCGCCGCTCGCTGCTCGTCCCGATAGGCGAGTGCCGTCTCGTAACGGTGGTGCCCATCGGCGATGACGACCGGACGCTCGGCCATGAAGGCACTCACCCGGGCCACGGCTCCGGGGTCGCGGAGAGGCACGATCGTCTGCTCGACCCCCCCGTCATCCCGAACCGTCAACGCAGCGGGGTCGCGCAGAGCCGACTCGAAGATCGGCTGCAGCTTGTCGTCGCGATCTTCGTACAGCATGAACACCGAGGAAAGATTCGTCTCGGTCGCGCGCAGGATCTTCAAGCGGTCCGCCTTGGGTCCGGCGAGCGTTCGCTCGTGAGGGCGAACGATTCGCGCAGCGTAATCCTCGAGGGCAAGAGCGCCGAAGAAGCCCAGTCGCTCCAGCGTACGGCCATCCGGTGCCGTGAAGCGCTGACGCAGCACGTAGTAGGCGGGCGTTTCGTCGCGGGCCAGGACGCCCTCTTCCCGCCACTTCGCGAGCGTGTCTGCCACGTCGCTGTAGTCGGTGGCACGCTCGTCCGCGGCATCGCGCGTCAACACCAGGCGCAAGGCGTTGTTCGGATGGCGATCCCAATAGGTGGCGCGATCTTCGGCTGCGACGACGTCGTAGACCGGAGCGATCACGTCTTCGAGGGCAACACGGCTGGTGTCATAGCGAAGGGCGCAAAAAGGTTGAACGTCGGTCATGAGGCCTGTGCGGTGCTCCTGGGGACGAGGGCGGCTTCGAGTCGTGAGCGGGGGATCGCTGCCTCCCTCAGGATCTTGGGCGGGCTGGCGCTGCAATCGACGACGCTGCTGGGCGGGCCCCCGCCACACTCAGCGCCCTGGAGCAGGGCGGGACTTCCAATGCCCCGGCAGAGGGAGCGAGCCTCCTGGCGGGTCCCGACGGCAACCTGGCCGCTGCGGTTCAAGCTCGTCGCCGTTACGGGGCCCGCGCCAAGCTCTGCCATTTCGGCAGCCAACGCCTGGGCGTCCGGGTGGGGACTGCAGCGCACGCCGAGGGTCTCGCGTTCGCTGACGACGCATGGGGCGAATCGCTGGGCGGGCCGGGCACCGAGCGGGAGAACCAGCGTGAGGGGGCCCGGCCAGAAAGCTGTGGCCAGACGAGCAGCTTCCGGAGCCAACTCGATGCCAAGGCCCGCCAGCGCATGTGTGTCCTCGACGAGCACGGAAAGCGGCTGGCCGGTCGGCCTTGCCTTCCAACGGAGAAGCGCGGCAACACCACGCTCGGAGGTCGCGTCGGCGGCGAGGCCCCAACTCGTTTCCGTGGGAAACGCGACCAACGCCCCCTCGGCCAGTCGCCTGGCCGCCTCGGGGACGGAGAATTCGGCGACGGCATCCAAGGCTCAGCCACCCTCGGCTCGTGCGGCGATGTCTTCTCGTCGCTGCAAACCCTCGAACTGGATCTCATCGGCCGCCGCATAGGCGCGCGCCCGGGCGCTGGCCACATCCGGGCCGCGTGCCGTCACGCCGAGGACCCGGCCGCCGCTCGTCACGAAGCCGTCGCCTTGCCGACGAGTGCCGGCGTGAAACACAGCCACGCCCTCGTGGGCTTCGGCGGCGGCCAGGCCCGTGATCGGCTTGCCGGTTTCGTAGCTCCGCGGGTAGCCGCCCGAGGCGAGCACGATGCAGACCGCCGCATCCTCGGTCGCCACCGTCTGAGGCGAGAGGTTTCCGGTAGCAGCGCCGTGCAGGAGCGGGACCAGATCACCGCTCATCTGTGCGAACAGAACCTGGGTTTCCGGATCGCCGAAGCGCACATTGAATTCGATGACCCGCGGCGTTCCCTCGTTATCGATCATCAACCCCACGAAGAGGACGCCGCTGAAGGGCGTGCCCTCGGCACGCATTCCGCGCAGGGTCGGATGCACGATCTCTTCGAGGACACGTTTTTCGACGGCCTCGTTGACCACCGGTGCCGGCACGTAGGCACCCATTCCGCCGGTATTCTCGCCGCGATCGCCGTCGAGGGCTCGCTTGTGATCCTGGGCCGCGGCGAGGGTGACGACCTGCTCGCCATCGGAGATGGCGTAGTAGGATGCCTCCTCCCCGACCAGCCGTTCCTCGATCAACACCTGGTCTCCAGCGGATCCGAAGCGTCGATCCGCGAGGATCTCCCGCAGGGCCGCCTCGGCATCTTCGGGCCCGTCGCAGACGGCGACGCCCTTGCCCGCAGCCAGGCCGTCGGCCTTCACGACGCACGGCCCGCCGTCTTCTTTCACCGCGGCGATCGCGCTCTCGAGATCGGTGAACGCCCGAAAACGGGGCTGGGGAATGCCATGCCGCGCCATGAACTCGCGGGCGAAGTTCTTGCTGCCCTCGAGCTGCGCGGCTGCCGCCGACGGCCCGAAGACCGCGAGCCCCGCCTCGCGCAGCCGGTCGGCCACACCCTCCGCCAGCGGATCCTCCGGCCCGATCACCACCAGCTCGATCTCGTTCTCCCGCGCGATGCGGATCAGCCCCTCCGCATCCCCCGCTGCCACGTCGGGCACGAGGGTCGCATTGGTGGCCATCCCGTCGTTTCCGGGCGCGGCGAACACCCGCTCGACGAGCGGACTTCGAGCGATCTTCCAGACCAGCGCGTGCTCACGCCCACCGGAGCCTGCAACCAGAACCCGCATGAGGCCTCCGAAGGTAGGTACGTTTGGGAGGGAAACCGTCGGAACGACGGAGGTTTACCGGCGCAGCCCAGCCCCGTCAAATCAAGAAGTCAACAGCGGGGACGGGGTTTACAATTGACTTTTCGGAAGGGGGCTCTGCCCCCTTCCGAAAAGTCAATTGTAAACCCCGTCCCCGCTGTTGACTTCATCCGTGGATGGGGCCGTGGGCGCTGCCGGAGAGGAACTGGCGGACGACTCCGTTGGCGGAGTTCTTCATGGCGTCCGGCGTGCCGCTCTCGATGACCTCTCCCTGGTAGAGCATGGCCAGGTGGTCGGCGATCCGGAATGCCGCGCCGATATCGTGGGTGATGCAGACGACGGTCACGCCCAGGCGGTCGCGCATCTGGAGGATCAGCTCGTTGATCGTGTCGGCCATGATCGGATCGAGGCCGGTGGTCGGCTCGTCCACGAGCAGCAGCCGCGGGTGATGCGCGATGGCCCGAGCCAGGGCCACACGCTTCCGCATGCCACCGGAAAGCTGGCTGGGGTAGAGATCCTCGACGTTCTTGAGGCCCACCATCAGCAGATTCTCGCGGACCACATCACGGATCTCGCTGCCAGCCAGGCCGCGGTTGTAGCGGAGAGCGAAGCCGACATTCTCTTCGACGGTCATCGAATCGAAGAGCGCGCCGAACTGAAAGAGCATGCCCACCTGCATCATCAGGTCGCGAACCTCGCGCCGTCCGAGATCGTGCACCTCCCGGCCGAGCAGCCGGGCGGAGCCACCGTCGTAGGATTCCAGCCCGAGCAGGATCCGCAGCAGGGTCGACTTGCCGCATCCGCTTCCGCCGACCACCACGGTGATCTCACCTGGGCGCGCCACGAGATCGACTCCCTTCAGCACGTCACGGTCGTCGAAGGCCTTGGTCACGCCTTCCAGCACGGCCATTTCTTGGTTGGCGGCGGAAGGCGCAGGAGCTGCGAGGGGCGGGGACACGGACCGACCTTAGCGCGCTCTCGGCGCCGCCCTACCCCAGGCGACGAGGAACGCGCGAACTCACCCGCACGAGCAGCTCGTAGGCATGGCTCTTCGCCGCTCTGGCGACGTCTTCGACCGGCAACATCGCACCCTCTTCCCCAGGCTCCCGCCCGAAGAGAACGACCGGATCTCCAATCTTCGCGCCGGAACTCCCGACATCGAGCGTCACCAGATCCATCGATACGCGGCCGGCGAAGGGCACGAGGCGCCCTCCCACGAGCGCGCTCCCGCCCCCCTCGAAGCTCCAAGGCACGCCATCGGCATAGCCCAGGGGCACGGTTGCGATACGCGTCGGCTCGGCAGCGCGCCACATCGCCCCGTAGCCGACCGGTTCCCCTGCAGCGAGTTCGCGCACGCTGACGATCTCGCTCCGCAGGCTCATCACCGGCCGCAGCGTCGCCCGCTCGCGGAGGTGTTCGGCCGGCAGCGCTCCGTACAACATCAGCCCGGGCCGTACCGCGTTCACCGCCGCCGGCATCGCGGATTCCAGATCGGCTCCAGCCAGGAGCCCCGCGGAATTCGCGACGTGCACCCGGCGCGGCTCGATCCGCCGTTCTCGCGCTTCGGCCAGCAATGCATCGAAACGGTGCAGCTGTTCGAGGCTCGGCTCGAGATCGGCTTCGTCCGCCCGCGCCAGATGGGTGTAGACACCCTCCAACACCAGGACGTCCGAGCCCGCCACTTCTTCCAGAACGCCGAGCGCGTCCGCCGGCGCGACGCCCATGCGAGCCATCCCGGTGTCCACCTCGACCTGGACCGGCAATACCCGTTCCAGGCCCCGAGCCGCCTGCACGAGCCAGCGGATCTGGCTCGCCTGATGCACCACGGGCACGAGACGCTGGGCGCCGGCTTCGCTGGCCTCCTCCGCGTCGTGGATCCCGCCCAGAACGAGAACGGGCAGCGCGATCCCGGCGGCACGAAGTTCGGCGCCTTCCACGACGGTGGCCACGGCAAGCTCCTGGCAACCCGCCTCGGCCAGACAGCGGGCGACCGCCACCGCTCCGTGGCCGTAGCCATCGGCCTTGACCACCCCGATGACCGTCCGGCCCGCCGCCAACCGGCGTGCCTCGGCAAAATTGCCTGCCAACGCGTCGAGATCGATGGCAGCATGCGTCGGGCGCGCGCCCGCCAATGCGTCTCCCCCTTGAGCCTGGCCGATTCCCCAACAGGACCGGCGCCGTCCCAAGGCTAACGGCTCTCCATGCGACAGGCCGGAGGCGAAGCGAAGGGGGATTGCATAGATTCGTGGGGGAGCGGACGACGATGAAGGCCCCCCTCGACATCCAGGTGAACGGAGAGCCGACCCAGGTGGCAGCCGGGGCGACGCTGGCCGACCTGATCGAAGAGCTGGCCCTCGGATGTCGCAAGATCGCGGTGGCCGTCAACCGTGACGTCGTCCCGCGATCGAACTTCTCGAAGCACAGCATCGAAGCGGCCGACCAGATCGAGATTCTCGAAGCGGTGGGCGGAGGCTAGAAGCATCATGGGCGAGTCCTACAACCTGGGCAGCCATACCTTCCACTCCCGATTGATCGTCGGGAGCGGCAAGTACGACTCCTTCCAGACCCAGCTCGACGCGACCGTGGCGAGCGGCGCCGAAATGATGACCGTCGCCCTGCGTCGGGTGGATCTCACGGCCCCGAAGAGCGAAAACCTGCTCTCCTACGTGCCCGAGGGCACGACGATCCTTCCCAACACCGCCGGCTGCTTCAACGTGGAAGACGCCGTGACCACCTGCCAGCTCGGCCGCGAACTGCTCGGCCACGGCCTCGTCAAGCTCGAAGTGATTGGCGACGAGCGCACACTCTTCCCGGACGTCCCGGCCACGATCGAAGCCGCGAAGATCCTGGTCGACGACGGATTCGAGGTGTTGCCTTACATCAGCGACGATCCGGTAGCGTGTCAACGCCTCGCAGCACTCGGCTGCGTTGCCGTGATGCCGCTCGCGGCGCCGATCGGCTCGGGGCTCGGCATCCGCAACCCGGCCAACCTTCGCATCATCCTGGAAACCGTCGAAGCGCCGGTCGTGGTGGATGCGGGCGTGGGCACCGCCAGCGATGCGGCCATCGCCATGGAGCTTGGCTGCACGGCGATCTTGATGAATACCGCCATCGCCGGCGCGAAGGAGCCCGTGCAGATGGCGCGGGCCATGCGCCTCGGCGTGGAAGCAGGACGCCTGGCCTACGAATCCGGCCGCATCTCACGCCGGCTCTACGCCACCGCGTCGAGCCCGCTCGATGGCCTCGCCAGCTTCTGAGACGCTCGACCCGCATGGCGGCTTGCGGGCCTCTCGAATGACCCGACCGATCCTATGCCTGGTGACCGATCGGAGCGGTTTCTCGTCGGTCGCGGCTGCCGTCCGCGGTGGCGTCGATTGGGTGCAACTCCGCGATCGCAGCCTGGAGCCGCGCGAACTGCTCGCCGCCCTGGCCGAGGCGCGGGCTGCTTGTGGCCAGACTCCCGTGCGCTGGCTCGTGAACCGCAGGGTCGATCTCGTCTGGGCCGCGGGCGCGGATGGCGTCCACCTCGGCTTCGACGGGATGGCGGCCGAGGACGCACGCTCGCTCCTCGGCAAGCAGGCGCTCATCGGAATCGCCTGCCACACGCCCGAAGAAGTCTGTGCCGCAGACACCGACCTCTCGTATGTGCACCTCGCGCCGATCCACCCGCCTCTCTCCAAGCCCGCGAGCCGTCCGCCGCTTGGGACGACAGCCCTGGAACGAGCCGCCGCTGCGGGGGTTCCGATTCTCGCGCAGGGCGGCGTCACGGCGGCGAATGCGCATCATTGCATCCAAGCGGGAGCCGCGGGTGTGGCGGTCACTGGCGAAATCCTGGCGGCAGCCGATCCTGAGCGGGCGGCGCGCGCATTGCGAGCAGCGCTGGACCACGACAAGGGGAGCGAATGACGAATCGGCGAGGTCCTGACGCTCGAGGCTTTCGAATGAATCCGGGCCTGGCGTGCATTGCAGCCCTGGCCTGGCTCCTGACGGTTCCGGCCGCAGCCCAGCAAGCCATCTCTCTCGAGGAGCGGATCGTCGCGGTCTCCGAAGCGGTCACCCCCTCCGTCGTGCACATCAGCTCCGTCGTCCGAGTGAACGATCGACGAAATGTGGTGACCGGCTCCGGCCTGATCGCCCGCGCCGACGGGCTGGTCCTCACCAACCAACATGTGGTCGACAAGGCCATCAAGGTCGAGGTCACCGTTCCGGGGCGAAAACGGCGCTACCCGGCGGAGATCGTCGGCACCGACCCCCAGACCGATCTCGCCGTCCTGCGCATCGCATCCGACCAGCCGTTCTCCGCGGCAACCTTCGGCAAGGTCGATGACGTGCGCGTCGGTCAATGGGTGCTCGCGATCGGCAACCCCTACGGCCTGGACGGCACCGTCTCCCTCGGCATCGTCTCCGCAAAGGGGCGCAACCTCGAGGTGCCCGGCCTCTTGAACGATTTCATCCAGACCGACGCCATGATCGATCGAGGCTCCTCCGGCGGCCCACTGGTCGATCTGGAAGGGCGCGTGGTCGGCTTGAACTCCCGCGGCCAGGGCCGGGGGATCGGTTTCACGATCCCGGTGGATACGGTGCTCCAGGTCATGGCCGAGCTGGAGAACGGCGGCGTCGAGCGCGGCTGGCTCGGCACCTCGATCCAGGCGGTCTCCCGCGAGTTGGCCAGCTACCTGGGCATGCCCGACGCCACCGGCGTGATCGTGAACGGCGTCTCCGAGGGCTCGCCGGCCGCGCGCGCAGGCTTGCGCGCGGGCGATGTGATGACGGGCTTTGGCGAGCAGGATGTGGATGCCGAAAAGGACGAAGACCTCGGGAAATTCCAGCGTCAGGTCGCCGCAACCGCGCCGGGCACCGAAGTGCGGCTCCAGATCCTGCGGGACGGTCGGTCTCGGGAGGTGAAGGTCACGATCGGCACCCAGCCGAAGGTGGAGCCCGAGGAAGAACAGACGGATCTCGGTTTCCATGTGCAGGAGATCACCGAGGGGCTCTACCGCAGCGAACGGCTACCGGTCCGCGAGGGTGTGTTCGTCGCTTTCGTGGCCCCGGGCTCCCCGGCGGCTCGCGCGAGCCTCTTCATCGGCGACGTCATCGTGGATATCGATGGTCACGAGATCGAGGATCTCGGCGATCTCCGCCGGGCGATCGCCCGCGCCGAAGATCAGCGGCGCGTGCTCCTCCGCGCGCGGCGAGGCAAGGATCTGCGCTTCCTGCTCCTGGACCGCGGCGCTCCGAGCTCGATGAGGGGCGAAGCCAAAGAGGCCGCGGGCCCGACCGCGGATTGACGCTAGGGAAGCAGACCCTTCAACAACGTCTCGCACTCGCTCGGCACCATGTAGCGCGGCACGGGGTAGTTCATGTGCGCTTCCCCGACGGCCTGCTTCGCGATGGCCGGCACGTCGGCTGTCTGAAGGGCGTCCAGCTTCGAAGGGATTTCGATGCTGGCAGAAAGCTCGCGCACCGCGGCAATGAAGGCCTCGGCTCGCTCACGCTCGGACGCCCCTTCGCCGCCTGTCCCGAGCCAATCGGCCATCATCGCCATCCGCGGCGCGGCCGTCTCAAGCGAGAACTCGAGCACGGAAGCCAGCGCGATCGCGTTCCCGAGCCCATGCGGGGTGCCGTAGAACGCTCCGAACGTGTGCGCGATCGCATGGACATAGCCGACGCTGGTTCGCGTGAAGGCGAGACCCGCGTAGAACGACGCCAAGGCCATCGCCTTGCGTGCTCCCAGGTCGTCGCCTTGCGCAAACGCCTTCGGCAGGTTCGGGAAGATCGTCTTGATCGCGGTCCGCGCCCAGGATTCGGTTTGTTGCGTCGCGGTCCGGGCCAGAACGGATTCGACCGCGTGGGTGAGCGCATCCATTCCGGTTGCCGCAGTGATATGCGGCGGCAGCCCGGTCATCAGCGTCGGATCCAGCGCCGCCATGGAGGGCAGGAGTTTTGGATCGAGGATGAACTTCTTCGCGTGGGTCTCCGGATCCGACACCACGGCAGCAAGCGTCGCCTCGGATCCCGTGCCCGCGGTGGTCGGCAGCGCGAAGAGCGGCAGGGTGGGCCGCCGCACCTTCATCGTGCCCTCGAGCTTCTGCACCGGGCCTGGGTTCGTGGCCGCCGCGGCGATCACCTTGGCCGTATCGATCGGCGAGCCACCGCCCACTGCGAGAATCGCGTCACAGCCCTTGGCCGAGAGCTGCGCCAGCCCCTCTTCGACCTGCGTCGTGGTCGGATCGGGCTGAACACCTGAAAAGACCGTGTAGGGCACGCCGGCTGCATCGAGCGCCGCCTCGACCCGGCCGACGATCCCGGCTGCGATGAGCCCCTCGTCGGTCACGATTCCGAGCTGCCGCGGTCCGGTCGCAGCAATGGCCTCACAGAGCTCGCTCGTGGCTTCGTTGCCGACGAACGTGACCGGCACACGATCGGGCAAGAACTTCGTAACGGCCTTTCCCAAGCCGACGACCCGGTCATGAGCGAATTTCTTCAAGACAGACACGTCGTGCTCCTCGGGCGTTGGAGCGCAGGAAGATGCCAACTCGCGGGAACCGCGGCCAAGGCGGCTATTCCTGGAGGTCGCCCGCGCCAGAAGCCGTCCGAAGGTGAAGAGCCCTGGGCCGTCGCCCCGTACGAGCTGCGAAGCCGCTCACGATCCGCTCCCTGACGTTCTCCACCTCTTCGGGCTGGACCAGGTGAAGGGAGCAGCCGCCCCAGCCGGCTCCCGTGAGCCGGGAGCCATAGACGGCCTCCTGATCGTCGGCGAGTTCACACAGCAGATCGAGCTCCGGGAGGCTCACCTCGAAATCGTCGCGCAGGCTCGCCTGGCCCGCGCGGAGAAGCTCGCCGACCTGGGACAAATCACTGTCGGCGAGCGCTCTGCAAACCCCATCGACCCGTGCGTTCTCTCGGACGACATGACGCGCCCGGCGGAAGACGGTCTCGGAAACATGCCCGGCAAGCTGCGGGAGCGCCTCTTCCGAGAGATCCCGAAGCGCTGTCGCGTCGGGCGCCACGAGCCCGGCCTCCCGGGCGGCGTCGAATGCGGCGCGGCACTCGGCCACGCGCTCCCGGTAGCCACCTTCCGCCAGCCGACGCTCCACTCCGGAATGGACGATCAACATGGAGACCGGCGTCTTCCCGACCGAGATCGGAGTGACTTCGGCGTCCCGGCAATCGATGCGCAGCACATGATCCGCCTGGCCGAGCGCGCTGGCGAAGGGATCGAGAATCCCGCAGCCCACACCAACGAAATGGCACTCGCCCGCATGGGCGGCCAACGCGAGTTCGCGCGGGCTCTGCGCCAGATCGAAGAGCCGGTCGAAGGCGAACGCGACCGCGACCCCAAGGGCTGCAGAGCTCGAAAGCCCGGCTTCCAGCGGCACCCGGGTATCGATCCAGAGGTCCGCGCCAGCCACGGCGGCCGAGCCGAGCCGCTTGCCCAGGGCACCGACCACACCTTGCACGTAGTCGATCCAACCGGCCTGCCGGCTCGGCGTGCGAGCGTCGAACTCGGCCTCGCCGAATGCGGCGCTGATGACCCGGACGCGGTGGCCCTGCGCTTTCGCTGCGAACACGGTCGTGTCCCGATCGACCGCGCAGGGAAGCACGAGGCCTTCCTCGCAATCCGTGTGCTCACCGATCCAGTTCACCCGCCCCGGCGCCCGCACGGCGTGGGTCGGCTTGCGGCCAAAGGCCTCGCGAAAAGCGAAATCTCCCTCCATCGGCGCCAAGGCTAGCTCTCGTGCGAGAAGCGGGGACGTTCTTTCCGCTGTTTCCGTTACGGGCCGGCGGTCGTGAACATCACGACCGAACAGGTCGCCCGGCGTCGGCGTTCGACCCCCTTTCGCGGCGACCCGTTCTTCGAGCGCTTCTTTCGCGACTTCTCCGAGCCGCGTCTGCGCCAACGCGCCCAGAGCCTCGG